>JAYRNL010000024.1:0-14799 GCA_041912235.1 Cyclobacteriaceae bacterium | reverse complement strand
TTTCACCGTGCTATTGCCGAAAGATCGCTGTCCGTACTCAAGCCAGGCGGATTTGTGCTGATGGAAATCAATGAAAAGTTGGGCGACATAACGGCATCTGTTGTTGCCAAAGTGGGCTACCAACGGGTTACTGTCCACAAGGACATTGATCAAAAGGACCGGTTCGTCTCAGGCTATGCCCCCGAATGATTAAAACCTGACCGTCATCATTGCCATGAAATTTCTTCCTGCCTGAGGGAAATAGTACGGCACTCCGCCATAGCTGTAGCCATTCGAGGCGTACACCACATCCAGCACGTTGTTTACCAGGATACTCCAGCCGATGGACCTGAAGCCCCGGAGGGAGATCTCGTACGAAACACGTAAATCATTCACCCAATAGGCGCCTAGTTTTGTGCTCGAACTTTCCGTGTTGTCGAGGTATTGACTGCCCACGTACTTTGACAACCAGGCAGACTCAAAGCCCGCAAACGGCTTCCACGCCAATTGACTTCCCGCAATGAGCCCAGGAGACAAAATGATGCGGGTGTTCTTCATCACCGGCACGTTGTTTTCAAAAACAACATAGTCCTTGTTCTGATTGATGCTCCAGGTGAAGTTCGCATTCCACGTCCATCGCTCGCTGAATTTCATGATTCCACTCAATTCAATACCCATCCGGTAACTATTCCCGACATTGGCTCGAATCGGATAGCCGGCATTGTCGATGGCCCCTGTCTGGACCAACTGGTCGGTGTATTGCATCAGGTAGTAATTGAAGTCAAGTCCGTAGTTCTTCCCGGTGCGACGGATTCCCACTTCCAGGTTGTTCAGCTGTTCAGGTCTTGGCTTGGTGGCTCCCTCCAGGTAGTCCGACCGGTTAGGTTCTCTATGCACGATGCCGTACGATGCATAAAGCAGATTTCTTTCATTCACCGTGTAGCTAACACCCGCCTTTGGATTGAAGAAGTCAAAACGGTCATCCACAGCATATGCGCTCTGATCATCCTGAACACCTGACGTTGTGTAATTTACGCCGCGGTATTGGACATCCGCGAACGTGCTCAGCCTGGAATCAAGTTTGTAGTTCCACCGGAGAAAGACATTTCGGTCTCCCTTCTCGGATCTACCCTGGTAATAGTTGTATCCCGGTGTAACCGACCCGGGAAGTTGAGCGGAAATGATTTCGCCAAAGTGCTTCGCGGGGGCGTATTGATGAATTGCACCTCCCAGGAGAAAGGTGGAGCGGTCACTTTCATATTGAAGGCCAAACGTAACGCCGTAAAAATGATTGTCAAGCCACTTCCTGACGATCATGTCGGTTGCTGAATACGTCGAATCAGGTTGAACATAATCCGGAAGCCCAACGCTGGCGAATGTTCGTCCCTGCTGATATTCTTCATAGTAGCCCCGTCCATAGGTATAATGGCCAGAGGCCGTAAGCGTCAGGTGCGAATTCAGCTCCTGCGAAACATGGAGTTGGTAATGATTCTGCGTGTAGTTATCGACCTGATTGTCGTAGTAACCCGTGATGTTTCCACTGGCATCATAAAGTGCGCCCGCATAATTCATCCGACGATTTGTTTGGAGCGTGCCCTCGTCCACGCCGTACCATGACTGGTAGGTCTTTTCGTGGCCACCAAACGTAATCGCCTTGATCATGGTTCTTTTGGTGTAGTAACCAGCGCTGACATAATATGAGGTCAGGTCGGAGGAAGCCCGCTCCACATAGCCATCGGAAGTGATGCGCGAAGCTTTGACATCAAGGGTCCATTTGTCTTTCCACAGTCCCGTACCTGCCCGTGCCGTGTAACGCTGCGTGCCAAACGATCCTCCCCCGGCAACCAGGTCGGCATAGGGCTCTTGTTGAACGGTTGTCGTCTGTAGATTCACGCTGGCCCCGAAGGCCCCCGCGCCGTTGGTTGAAGTGCCCACGCCTCGTTGGATTTGAACACTCTGTGTGGAGGAGGCGATGTCCGGGACATCAACCCAAAAGGTGGATTGGGATTCGCTGTCGTTATAAGGAATTCCATTAATGGTCACATTGACTCGTGTTGCATCACTGCCCCTAATCCTGATTCCGGTATATCCAATACCCGCTCCGGCATCTGAGGTGGTAACTACCGATGGAGTCCAGTTCAACAGGATCGGCAGGTCCTGACCAAAGTTCTGCTTTTGTAGCACCTGCTTGTCCAGCGTTACATGCGTTGTCGGCGTTGACTCATTGGCGCGCGTTGCCTGTACAATCACCTCATCCGTCAGGGTTGAGGTTTCCTCCAGCACAATGGCCAGTGGCTCGATCAGCGGAACCGTTATCGTCAGGCGACGGTCGGCAAAGCCAAGGAACCTGACCACGATGGTGTGCGTTCCTTGAGGAACACGTTCCAACTGGAAGGTGCCCAATTCATCCGTAACCCCCGATTGTTTTCCTCCTTCGATCTGGACCGTGGCGCCGTTCAGAGCACGTCCTGCAGCATCCTGGATGGTGCCGGTCACGATATGCTGGCCTTGGGCTGTGATTGTTGCCAGGAATAGAATGAATGCGATGCAATGGCGCATAAGTCTCCTTCGGTGTTGTGTCAGCAACGCCTAGGGGACGAGTTGCAGAAAGTAAATACTGAATTTGCCTCCCTACGGCCGCATTACCGGCATCAGGTTCAGTGGGTATAATCTCAGCCCGTGTAATAAGGCACCCCTAGTGCGTCAAAGATGGCAGGCAGAAACGGGAAAACCAAGTCAGGACTGCCGTGAAGTTGGATCCGAGTACGTGACTCAGCTTATTTTCTTCAGCAAGGATTGCATTGTGCATTGACTATACAACGAATCCCTCAACTGTGCGATCTTCAGCCGCTCCTGTTGCATCGTGTCGCGAAAGCGCAGGGTTACCGTGTCATCCTGCAGGGTCTGATGATCCACGGTGATGCAAAAGGGTGTGCCGATGGCATCCATCCGCCGGTAGCGCTTTCCGATCGTGTCCTTGTCTTCGTAGTAAGAGGCGAATTCAAACTTCAGGTCATGCAAGATGGATTCTGCCTTTTCAGGGAGGCCGTCCTTCTTAACGAGGGGAAGGACCGCCACCTTGTGGGGCGCCAGCGCCGGAGGAATCCGCAAAACAACGCGCTCACTTCCATCATCCAGTTTTTCTTCTCTATACGAACTGGACAGCGTGGCAAGAAAGAGCCGGTCCAGGCCTATGGAGGTCTCCACTACATACGGAATGAAGCTCTGGTTGGATTCGGTGTCGAAATACTGCAATTTTTTACCAGAGTACTTCTCGTGGTTTCGAAGGTCAAAGTCGGTGCGCGAATGAATGCCCTCAAGCTCTTTGAACCCCATTGGAAAATTGAACTGGATGTCGCAGGCCGCATTCGCGTAGTGCGCGAGGTTGAGGTGGTCGTGAAATCGATAGTTGTCGGTGCCCAGACCCATGGCGTGGTGCCATTTCATCCGGCGATCTTTCCAGAATTGATACCACGTCATTTCCTCACCGGGCTTCACAAAGAACTGCATCTCCATTTGTTCAAATTCCCTCATGCGAAAAATGAACTGACGGGCTACAATTTCATTTCTAAACGCCTTGCCGATCTGGGCGATCCCAAAAGGAATTTTCATGCGTCCGGTCTTCTGGACGTTAAGAAAATTCACAAAGATTCCCTGGGCTGTTTCGGGGCGAAGGTAGATCTTGTTGGTCTCCTCAGCCAGGGATCCCATCTCGGTGGAGAACATCAGGTTAAATTGCCTGACGTCGGTCCAATTGCGTGTTCCTGAAATGGGATCGGCGACTTCAAGATCGATCATCAATTGTTTCAAGGCCGTCATATCATTGCGGCCCATGGCATCTTTCAGGCGATCGTTCGCTGAATTGATCTTTTGTGTATACTCAACCACCCGCGGATTCGTAGTCAGAAACATTTCGCGGTTGAACGAATCCCCAAAACGCTTGGCGGCCTTTTCCACTTCTTTCTCCACCTTGTCGCTGATCTTTTCAATGGCATCCTCTATGAGCACATCGGCACGATAACGCTTCTTTGAATCCTTGTTGTCCACCATCGGGTCGTTAAAGGCATCGACGTGACCCGAAGCCTTCCAGATGGTGGGGTGCATGAAAATTGCAGAATCAATACCCACGATGTTATCGTGGAGCTGAGTCATAAATCGCCACCAATACTCTTTCAGGTTGTTCTTCAGCTCGACGCCATTTTGCCCATAATCATAGACCGCGCCAAGGCCATCGTAAATCTCGCTGGAGGGAAAAATGAAGCCGTACTCTTTGGCGTGTGAAACTACATTCTTGAGTTGATTATCGTCTTGCTGTGCCATAGGGCCGCAAAGATAGATTAACATTCCCGATGATTGAAGCCCGGCCCGAGTCCAAATCGCTTGTTTTGCATTCGTTCATTTGGTTCTGGATCCCTGCAAAAGCCGAAAAGGTGAACCTTAAAACACATGAATTCCGTCATTCATGCTGTCAGGACTTTTGCGGAAATTCGATACCTGAAAACCACACGTCATGATCATCCGTGAAGCTACTCCTGAAGACTGCCCGGCCCTACTTCGGCTGCTTGAGCAACTGGGCTACCCAGCCTTAACCCTGGCGGACACTCGAAAGAATCTCGAAAGACATCTCGCGCCGGGGTACAGGGTTCTGGTGGCTGAGATCGACGGGCATATCGTCGCTTTCATAGCGCTTCACGTTTTCCATTTGCTTCACTGGGTTGAGCCCTTTGGACGCATTTCGTCCTTTTGCGTGGAGGATGGCTTTCGCTCAAAAGGGGTTGGACGTCAGCTCCTGCATGCGGCTGAAGAGTGGTTGATTACACAGGGCTGTGGCAAAATTGAAGTCACCAGCAATGCGCGCCGGATTCGGGCCCATCAGTTCTACCTTAAGCTAGGGTATACGGAAGACTCCCGGCGTTTTGTCAAGTACTTGAAGAAGAAGTAGGTGTATCACCGTATTTTTTCTACCTTTTCTTCCTCACCAACAATCCTAACTCATATGGAAGAAATGCCCATTAGCATGATGGCAATCCTGTTAACTGTGCTTGCCACTTTTTTCTTTGGCTTTATTTGGTACACGCTTCTCTTTGGCAAAGCGTGGGCCGTGGAAATGAAATTTGACATGACCGTAAAACCACCCGCCAGTGTGATGATCAAAGGACTGGTCTTTATGGTCATTGGCAACTTCTTCATGGCGTTTGTGTTTGCCCACAATAACGCCGCCTGGAGTTTTGTGCCGGGCATGGACAAAATGGGCCTGGTCGAGGGTGTCGCCAATGCTGCCGGGTTTACCTGGCTTGGGTTCTTTCTTCCAGGTGACCTCTCGAAGGTCGCATGGGAACGTCATTCCTGGAAACTCTTTGGGATCAATACCAGCTATCATCTTTTCATGCTGATCATTGCGGCCGTCATACTCATGACGGTGAAGTAGCTTCCGGTTTCGCCGACTTCCTGCCGGCGTTCGCCGACACTCCGCCCTCTCCAGCCTATCTAGCCTGTCCGGGTGACCGGAAAGGGCGTTTCTTTGAACAAAAAACAGAAGTATGGAAACCTCAAACAAGCAGGAAAACCGCCGCATCGGAACCAATTCAGGTCGGGTGATGGCGGGCATTGTAGTGGTCATGGTTGGATTGGCCTTTTTGGCTCGCCAAGCCGATCTGGATCTGCCTTACTGGCTCTTCAGCTGGCCCATGATCCTCGTGGTCATAGGCATCTATATCGGCGCCCGCGAAGGTTTCCGAATGGGCGGATGGATGATCGTTACGCTGGTAGGCGCTGTCTTTCTGACCGATGACGTACTGGATTCCTTTGATCTTCACATTGGCCGATTCTTTTGGCCAAGCATGATTATTGCGATCGGCCTTTACATGATCTTCAAACCCCGGAGAAAAGAACGGAGCGATTTCGGATCGTTGGATGCAAACCTGAACGTGGATGAGGTTATTGATTCCACGGCGGTTTTTGGCGGCACGAAGGCCAATATTCTTTCCAAAAACTTCCGGGGAGGTGAAATCAGCACGTTTTTTGGCGGAACCGACATCAACCTCATGCAAGCCGACTTTCAGAACACCATTGTCCTTCAGAGCTCCACGGCATTTGGCGGAGTAAAGATTCTTGCTCCGGCTCATTGGAACATAAAATCTGAAATCGTCTGCATTTTTGGAGGCATTGATGACAAAAGGCCGATGGCTAAAGAAGGCACGGACATGAGCAAGACGCTCGTGCTCAAAGGTACCTGCATTTTTGGTGGTGTCGAAATCAAAAGCTACTAGTGAAAGTCCAAAACCTGTTCTCCATGAACTGGTACATCGCCAAAATCGTTTTTCAGATCACCACAGCAACCGCGAGTGGGGTCGGGCAATTCGACGAACACCTGCGGCTAATTGAAGCCAACTCTTTTGAGGAGGCGTTTCGCAAAGCACGCCTCATTGGCATCGGTGAAGAGGATATTGCTCAGGAAGGACGCGCATCGTGGGAATTCGTAAATATTGCCGAACTCCTTCCCTTACAGCACCTGGGCGATGGCGCCGAATTGTATTCACGGATTCACGAGACAGCCGAGGTGCATTCGTATATTAATAACGTGCACCGGAAAGCCTTTGAATTGACTGCCTGATGACTTCGTCGGGCTCTGTCAAAATGGTTAATTTTCCCGTGGTCATGGCATCACCGCAGCTTCCATTCTCCCGGATTATTCTCGCTTACCTGGCCTGGTGGACCTTCTGGGCTGCCGATCAGGTCTATCTCCTGGTTCAAAATGGATTTGATCTCAGGACCTCAATGATCGACGCGGCTGTGACGCAGGTGATCTTCGCCATGGCCGGTTATGCGATCAATACGTCCATGCATTCCTACCGTCCAAGCGGGAAGAACGCCCTCTATATCATTGGCTGGAGTATCGCCCTGACGGCCATCTGCATATACCTGCAGCGTGGAACGCTCTATCGATTGGTGGAAGACGAAAAGTTTCTTCAGGCGTTCGAAAACTCCGTAATCATACGCGCCGCCTTTGGATGGTTGATGATCATGCTTGTGGCTGTACTTACCTGGGCCTGGGTGTATGTGAAGGAAAAGCAGGAGAGCGAAGAGCGGCGCAACGAAGCCCTGAAGCTGGCACGGGAGGCGGAATTAACCACGCTCCGTCAACAGTTACAGCCGCATTTTCTTTTTAACAGCCTCAATTCCATCAGTGCGCTCGTGATGACCCAGCCTGAGCAGGCACGCAAAATGGTTCAACAGCTTTCAGACTTCCTTCGCGGTACCATCCGCAAAGACGACAACGTGTTTGTTACGCTCGAGGAAGAAATAAGGCACCTTCAGCTTTACCTGGATATTGAAAAGGTCCGGTTCGGTCATCGGTTACGCACCGAACTGCGCGTTGATCCTGCCGTGATGGGGTGGAAGCTTCCTTCACTTCTGCTTCAACCCGTGGTGGAAAATGCCATTAAGTTCGGGCTTTATGACACCACAGGGGAAATTACCATCGAAATGGCCGCCAGGGCAGACGGAAACCTGCTGGAAATCGAAGTCAAGAATCCCTTTGACGAATCAACGTCCACACGGGCAGGTACCGGCTTTGGCCTTTCAGGGGTTCAGCGGCGCCTCGATTTGCTATTCAGCAGAAACGACCTTCTGAAGACTTCCAAAAATGCGGGAACGTTTACCACGCTCTTGCGAATCCCCCAGGCCGCATGACACGAACCATTCTCATCGACGACGAGCCCCTCGCGCGGAGCATCCTCCGCGAATACCTCAAGGCCCACCCGGCCTTTGAGGTAGTGGCCGAATGCGGAGATGGTTTTGACGGCGTAAAGGCAATCGCACAACATAAGCCCGACCTGATCTTTCTTGACATTCAGATGCCAAAGATCAACGGGTTTGAATTGCTCGAACTGCTCGAATCACCACCGGGAATCATCTTCACCACCGCCTATGACGAATTTGCCATGCAGGCCTTCGAGCGTCACGCCATTGACTACCTGCTCAAGCCCTTCAGCCAGGATCGCTTCGACAAGGCGCTTGAAAAATGGAAGACCCAACGCGGTCACGACAAGGTGCAGGCATCTGATTTACTCAGTTCCATAGCGCCACCCGAAGAGCGGCAGCGAATTGTCGTCAAGAAAGGGAGCAATCTGGTTATTCTACCCATTCACACGGTGCATTATATTGAAGCATTTGATGACTACGTCAAGGTGTATACCCAAGAGGGCTTCTACCTGAAAAAGAAGACTATGTCGCACTATGAGAAGGTGCTCGATCCTGCCCAGTTCGTGCGCGTCCACCGCTCCTACCTGCTCAACTTACAAGAGCTCACACGGATTGAGCCACTTTCCAAGGACAGCCACATAGCCCTGCTTCGTAGTGGCGTAAGAATACCTCTGAGCGAGTCTGGATTCGCCAAGTTGAAGAGCACACTCGGAATCTGATACCTTCAGGCGAGCGCTTCTTTCAGAAAGTCATTCAACGGCTTCATGGCCTTGCAGGCTTCAACGACTTGTTTCATGAACTTCTTGTCCTTCACCTCCTTGTCGGTGAAGTTGTGCGATACGATATACGACCGGTGCTTTAGCCAATCCAGGCGGGGGTGGTCTTTGGCATATCCCTTCGGGGCCGTCTTCATCTTATCAAAGTCGTCGAACCCGTCATACCATTTCCTGAACGATTTGCTCTTGAGGATTTTGTCCAGTGCATCGCCGTTGTAGTCTATCTCTTGCCGTATCTTTGAAACATTGGGCGGCTCCGGCATGTACAGGCCTCCTGCGATGAAACTCTTGCCCGGTTCGATGTGGATGTAGTAGCCTGGTTCCTGCATCATCTTTCCACCCGGAGAAATGCCGGCACCCATATTGATCTTGTAAGGTCGTTTGTCTGTGCTGAACCTTACATCGCGGTATATCCGGAACGGAAGTTTTTTAGGATTCAGGCCCGCCAGCGAAGGATTGAACTTGATCAATTCATCAAGGAGCTTTGTGATGAATACCTCGAAGTTCTCTTTCGCCTGCAGGTATTGATCTTTGTTCTTCTCAAACCAGGTACGGTCGTTATGCTTGGCAAGCGCCGCCAGGAATTTCAGAATTTGTGGAAAATCCATACGTAAGAAATTGTGATTGTCAATGCTTTCATGCGGGTGATGAAGGTACAACAAGCCTCACAAATACTCCACTACCTGCTCAAGCGCCATCCCGCGCGATGCCTTCACCAGTATAACTGCCTTACGTATTGGCCTTTCTTTGAGTTCCGTGAACAGGGCAGTCTTGTCGCGGAAGTATTTTCCTTCAGGAAAAGTTGCCAATGCAGAGGCCATCAGCGGCCCACAGAGGTAGGCTTCCTTAATTCCATGTTGGTTCAGCACGGCGCCCATACGGGCATGTTCAGCCGCAGCTTCGTCTTCCAATTCATACATATCGCCGAGGATGGCAACCTTTCTTGATTCCGGCATCCTGGAAAGATTATTGACAGCGGCTTCCATGGAGGTGGGGTTGGCATTGTAGGCGTCGAGGATGATGGTATTGGTGCCTTTGAGAATGATTTGCGACCGCATATTGCCGGGGACATAGGATGCCACTGCGGCATTGGCTTTGTGCGCATCCACGCCAAAGAATTTTCCGATTGTCAAGGCAACAGCCGCGTTCTCAAAGTTGTAGCTGCCTGTGATTTTTGTTTCTACCCGTTCCCCATTTTCGGCGATTAAGGTGAGGTAGTGCCCATCGTCAACTCTTTCACAATGATAGTAGTCTCCCTTTGAGGGGTAAAACAACGGGTTCCTGAATCGCTTGGCCATGTTGGCGAGTATGGGGTTTTGCGAATTGATGAAAACCGTCCCGTCGGTTGAGCGTAGATGCTGATACAACTCCGACTTGCCGCGAATGATGTTTTCGAATCCGCCAAACGTCCCAATGTGGGCTTTGCCGATATTGGTGATGAACCCGTGAGTGGGTTGACAGATTGAACACAATTGCTCAATATCCCCAACGCGGTTCGCCCCCATTTCGATCACCGCCAACTCAACCGTGTGGTCGATGGAGAGTACGGTGACCGGAACCCCAATATGGTTGTTCAGATTTCCCCGCGTGGCAAACGTCTTGAACTTCGTTCCCAAAACAGCATTCACCAATTCCTTGCTGGTTGTCTTTCCATTCGAACCGGTGAGACCCACAACCGGGATCTGGAGTTGTTTTCGATGGTGACGGGCCAGGTTCTGCAACGCCTGCAGTACATCCGGCACCAGCAAACACCTGGGATTGCGGGCAAATGCCTCCTCATCCACCACCGAATAGCTAGCCCCTTTCATCAGGGCTTCCTCGGCGAACTGGTTCCCATTGAACGAAGGGCCCTTCAGCGCAAAAAATACCGAACCCGGAGTGATCTGACGGGAGTCCGTAGATACTTCTCCTGTTTCTAAATACTTTTGATACAATTCCTCGATTGGCATACAACAAACCCCCGGGCAAGATAACAGTCCCCAAACTTCCGTCGTTGATAGGTCATAAAATAATTGGTGTGCGACTTCTTTTCCTCCTGCTGCTGCCTTTTCCTCTTTCTGCGCAATTCACTTATCGGCTGGATCAAACCATTCCGGTTGAAATAAATGGCATCGAATTGAAAAATCCCTGGGCCGGCGGCCTGAACAGTCCCCAGGTGAACAGCATGGATCTTAACTCGGATGGCGCCGAGGATATCGTCATCTTCGACAAGACGACCGCGCAAATTCGAACCTTCGTTTGGGAAAACAATACCTATCTGTACGCGCCCGAGTACGAGTCGCTCTTTCCGTCCGATCTTAGCACCTTCGTAGCACTCCGTGACTATAACTGCGATGGAAAGAAAGACATCTTCACCTTCGGCCAGATTGGTGTCTATGTGTACCGCCAAGTCAGCGTTGCCGGTAAGCCCTTTGGATGGAAGAAGCTATCCTTCTTCAATTCCGGGACAGGCTTGTTCAGCGAAGTGCTCCTCACCAAAGGCTTTACAACCAAAATCAACCTCCTGCCCGGCTCCAACGACTACCCGGACTTCACCGACATGGATGGAGACGGGGATCTCGATGTTCTCAATATGAGATTCGTAAGTCCGAGCACGGCCGAGTATCATAAGAATTTCAGCATGGAGCGTTATGGTGTTTGTGACTCACTTGACCTGGAGCGTCAAACCTCAAACTGGGGAGGATTTCTGGAATGCAGTTGTGGTAAAGTGGCCTTCGGGGGTTTGACTTGCGCTGATATTGGTGGCAGGACCAATCACACGGGAGGAAAGGCCCTGCTAAGCCTCGACCTCGATGGTGATAACGACAAAGACCTGCTTTTCACTGAAGAAACTTGTGGCGCCCTTTATAGCATGCAGAATCTTGGCACCACCGCATCGCCCGTCATGAGTAACCTGGCGATATTTCCTCCTGGCATTTCCATGGAAAGTTACCCGACACCTTACCTCGAAGATGTGGATCAGGATGGACTAAAGGACTTGCTGATTGGTCTGAATATCGCGTCACGGACAGACGCGTATAATGATTTTAAGTCTTCGCTGTGGTACTACAAGAATACCGGCACGAACGTGTCACCTTCGTTTGAATACCAGCAATCAAATTTTCTCCAGGACGAAATGATTGACGTCAGTGATTTCTCTGCTCCGGCGCTCGCCGACCTCGACCTGGATGGTGACCTGGACCTGGTGGTAGGCACGTTCATCAATCCGACAAATTATCGGGGCTCACTGACGCTTTATATAAATACAGGAACCCGCTCACTTCCCCGATTCGAATGGGTCACTGACAACTTTGCCGGCGTCTCATTTACCACGCTCTACAACATGCGTCCCCAATTCGTCGATTTGGACCAGAATGGATCCCTCGACCTTGTCTTTACCGCGACGGCCGGCGGAATTAACCGGCTTTGGTATATCCTGTCCTCGGGTGGCGCTATCCAGTTTACGGGACAAAACCTTTACTACCTGGATGTCCCCGTTGGGTCGGGTGAAAATGCAACGCTGGTTGACATCGATCTCGACGCCAAGTTGGATGTACTGGTTGGCACCGCCACCGGCGCCCTGTACTACTATCGTAATACGGGTACCGGATCTACCAATACCTTTTCGTTAGCCAGCAATGCTTACCTGGGTTTGGACGCCTCAACTGCCCGTCAATACCTTGCTGCTGCGGTTGGTGATCTTGACGATGATGGACGGGAAGATTTGCTGGTCGGCGACCAGGGAGGGTTTCTGTCTGTTTTCAATGACTTTCGTTCTGGGGACCCCAGCCCGGTTCCCGTTTCAAACTTGGTGTTCGACGTATTTAGCAACCAATACATTCCAAAAAATCTGGGCGGAAGTGCCCGCCCCGCAATAGGGAACTTGCTTGGGGTTAATCGTCCTTCCCTTGTTGTCGGCAACCGTCAGGGAGGGTTGCAGGTGCTGCATAACGACAATTCAGCTCCGCTGGCCGATATCCTGCGCATATCGCTATCCCCCAATCCTGTCCGGGAAGGAGAACCCTTGGTGTTGTACGCTGACCGCGCCGTAACCATTGAGATCCTCACGGTATTGGGAACGCGGCTTGGCAAACCTCAAAGCATCCCCGGGAATCAATGGACCAATTTTCCGCTGCAGGGCATTTCTGCCGGGATCTACCTGGCCAGGTTCACTTCCGGGGACAGGACTATGTCCATTCGGTTTGTCGTCCTCTAGGCATCAGGTGGCCTCTGGGAGCGCTGAGACCATTATTTGGGGGCCATCTTGGATAATTGGGGGTGTTTTGCCGATATTTGCAGTCCTTTTCAGGAAAAGCACTATAAACCAACGAGTTATGGCAAGGGTTTGCGAGATCACAGGAAAGCGTCCGCACGTCGGAAATAAGGTTTCCCATGCGAACAACAAGACGAAGCGCCGGTTTTACCCCAACCTGCAGACGAAGCGGTTCTATGTACCTGAGGAAGGAAAGTGGATTACCATGAAAGTGTCCACCAAAGCAATCAAGACCATTAACGCCAAGGGCATTACAGCTGTGCTGAAAGAAGCACGCTCCAAGAAAGCGCTGGCATAAACGGATTAAGTCATGGCAAAGAAAGGCAACCGCATCCAGGTGATTTTAGAGTGCACAGAGCACAAGGCGTCCGGCCAACCCGGCATGAGCCGATACATCACCACGAAGAACCGCAAGAATACAACCGAACGCCTCGAGTTGAAGAAGTACAACCCGGTGTTGAAGAAGTATACCGTTCACAAGGAAATTAAGTAATCATGGCAAAGAAAGTCGTAGCATCGCTCAAGAAGACGGACGGAAAGAACTTCGCAAAAGTCATCCGTACGGTCAAATCCGAGAAAACCGGGGCTTACATCTTCCGCGAGGAAATCGTTCCGATGGATCTCGTGAAGGAAACGCTGGCCAAGAAGGGCTGACCGGTTACCTGAACCCATTTGAAAGTCCCCGAACAGGGACTTTTTTGTTTATCCTCAACCCGAACGTGCATGTCATTTCTTGGCGGACTGTTTTCCAGGGAAAAGAAAGAAACGCTGGACAAAGGCTTGTCAAAAACCAGTGCCGGATTCCTTGGTGGACTGGCGCGCGCGCTGGTGGGTAAATCCACCGTTGACGCCGATGTGCTGGACCGCGTAGAGGAGGCCTTGATCGGCGCGGATGTGGGCGTGGAAACGACCGTGAAAATCATTGAACGTATCGAACAGCGCGTGGCCCGTGACAAATACCTTGGGACACAGGAATTGGACAAGATACTCCGGGAAGAAGTTTCGAAGTTGCTGTCCGAAGGCAAAACCCCCGACGTGGCTCCATTTGACATTCCTTCCGGCATTAAGCCTTATGTGATCCTGGTAGTAGGTATTAACGGTGTTGGGAAGACAACGACCATTGGCAAGTTAGCTGCCCAGTTCAAGTCTAAAGGCAAGTCCGTGGTGCTGGGTGCAGGCGATACTTTCCGCGCTGCAGCCGTTGATCAATTGAAACTGTGGGGGCAGCGTGTAGGCGTGCCGGTTATTGCCAAAGGCATGAACACCGACCCTTCCGCTGTCGCATTTGAGGCCGTGGAAGAAGGCGTTCGAATGGGTGTCGACATCGTCATAGTCGACACCGCTGGCAGGCTCCACACCAAAATAAACCTGATGTCGGAGTTGTCGAAGATCCGACGGGTCATGCAGAAGGTGCTCCCCTCCGCCCCCCACGAAGTGCTTCTTGTTCTTGACGGCAGCACGGGCCAAAACGCAGTAATACAAGCTCGCGAGTTTACCAAAGCGACCGAGGTGAGTGCCCTGGCCATCACCAAACTGGATGGAACGGCCAAGGGAGGAGTCGTCATCGGAATTTCTGATGAATTCCATATTCCCGTCAAATACATCGGCGTTGGAGAGCGTGTCGAAGACCTTCAGGAATTCAGCAAAGAAGAGTTTGTAGACTCGCTGTTCAGAAAAGCATAAACCAATCAGGGTTGACCCGGAATCTTGGCCGGTTTCTTTTGGCGCTCAAACGGAATACGCCAGAACAACTGGTAATTAAACCCCCACGTCGCACCCGTGCCCACTACGCCGTACCCCGGCACATAATAGACAGAAAGATCGGTGGCCCCCTTGACGGAAAGCCCGACCTTCAATCGCGAAGTAAATCCCATCCAGAACTCCTTCCAGATTTTCACCCGCAGGCCCGCCACAAGCTCTGCCCACGATCCGGTAACCGCCGGATTCATCGAGGTGAAGGCAACGTTGCCGAATAACGGATCGACAGCCGTATAGTTCAGGATTTCCTGAGACGACGCCCTTGCATAGCGAAGGCCAAAGAACAGCATGTTCCGGTCGGGGTCCTTTTTCAACAGGTTAAGATCCACA
>JAYRNL010000023.1:0-1824 GCA_041912235.1 Cyclobacteriaceae bacterium | reverse complement strand
GACAAGGAGAAGGTTGCGGCCACCGATTTCATCCTCGTCACCGGCCAGGTGGAAAAGGAAGTGACGCTCGGCCTGAAAGAAATTGCAGCCATGCCTTCGCGCGACATTCCCGACGTGCTGATCACCAGTCACCTGGGCGAGCCGCGCGGAACGGCCAAAGGCTTGAAGGGAGTGTTGGTCAAGGACCTGTTGACCGGGGTTGTCATCAAATCAGAAAGCCCGAAGGTGTTGAGCGAGTTTTACCTGACCTTCATTGCCTCTGATGGGTACACCGTCGTCTATTCCTGGAACGAGTTGTTCAATTCACCGAACGGCGACAATTGTTACCTGGTCACCGGAAAGGATGGAAAGACACTGGGGGAAATGCCCGAGCGGATGCTCGTCATCACCCCCACCGATTTCAAGACAGGCCGCAGGCACATCAAGGGATTGAGCCGCATCGTGATCGGGAGAGCAGCAAAGAATTAAAGAAAGATGGCCGACAGTCAGCCCACCGAACAAGTTCCAAAGCCCTCATCGGAGGGCCATGGCGCAGTTGTTGACCTGCTGAAAGAATCGGTGGGTTACGAGCAGGGATTGTGGCGAACACTGATTGACCTTCGCTCCAAGCCCAAGGACGTGCTGGAAGATTACCTGGCCGGAGATCGCAAGTACGTCAGCCCCTTCAAACTGCTCACCACTTCCCTTTCGCTCTGGATTCTCATCAACGGATTCCTGGTTGACTGGTATGCCATCTGGTCACAGATTTTCATAAAGACATTGAACCTGGAGGCCTCATTGATTGCGTGGATAGGCGACTTTGACGCGGCGCGGCGCGCGTCATTTGACCAGAAACTACAGGAAGCCATGGTACCGATGTTGTCCATCGTGGGCCGCATCGCCGGCGATTTGTTTTCCCGCTGGTACGTTCCCTTTGCCATTCTTGGTGTTATCGGGACCAGCTGGTACTTCACCCGGAGAAATCCAGATGCAGGGATATCAATGAAAAAAATCATGTCCGCCTTTTCCTATTCCGTGGGTTCCAACATCCCCTTCTACCTGGGCATGTCGATCGGCTTTGGGATCAATCTCTACCTGGGTATGGGAATGGTGCTCGTCATGGCCATGCTCCTGTTGGCGGGCAAAGCCGGTAAAATCATGTACGCTTCTCCGGGTAAATTCTTCGAGGATCAAGGAAAGCAAATCGAAAAGAAGCTCATCCGGGCTTCGTTCATCGTGACCTTCTTTCTGCAAGGTCTTTTAGTTATTGGCTACATCATCTATTTCAATTGGTAGCGGGGCCGGTCGCGTTGTCAACGTGGTGAAGGCTTCAGCTGCAGTTCTGCAACCACCGGGAAATGATCCGACGGGTAGCGCCGCTCACGGGATTCGACGAGCATGACAAAGCGTTCGGTGTCCAATCCGCCCCACACGAAGATGTGATCGATCAATTGAGTCGCCGGCTTGGTTGAATCAAAAGCATTGAAGCTGCCTTCCTGGGGCAGCGTCCTGGATTTTGCCGCCAGCCGTGTGTCGGTGAACGCCGACTGAAGTGTTTTTACCGCTTCCGAATCCGGAGTTGAGTTGAAATCACCGAGGAGGATAACCGGCCATTGGCCTTTGTTGAGTTCGCGGGATTTTGTTACGAGCAGCAAGGCGCTTTGCTTCCTCGCCTCCACGCCCATATGGTCGAAATGCGTGTTCATCACCAGCACCGGCTTTCCCGTGGATTTATCTTTCAGCACCGCCCACGTGCAGATGCGGCGGATGGCAGCGTCCCAGCCTTTCGAGAGCTGATCCGGCGTTTCCGACAGCCAGAACATGCCCGACGATTGAAGTTCAAAT
>JAYRNL010000022.1:0-2052 GCA_041912235.1 Cyclobacteriaceae bacterium | reverse complement strand
TGAAGCTTCAGGTTCCTCTCCTGGTATTTGATATCCAGCTTGGCCAGTTGCACATCGGGCCTTGAGTTAACAGCCTGGTCGGCCAGGACACTGGGAACAAAGTCCTCACCGACTACGGGGATCTTTTGCTCAACCAAAAAGGTTGTGTCCTGCGGGAAGCGCAGCAGGATGCGCAAGTCGGCCATGGCCTTCTCCTTTTCATTCTGGTTATTCAGTGAAACCGCTTTCACGTCGAGGTACTCTGCCTGCAGACGAATAGCTTCCGTTTGCGAAATGGTTCCTACCTCAAGTTGCCGCCGCGTGGCTTCCATGAGCCGGTCGTAGTTTTGGATGACCTGGCGATACAGAATGTCCTTTGCTTGAAGCGCCGCCAGATTGCTGTAAGTGATGCCCATTTCAAAGAGCAGCGACCTCAACACATCCTCCATTTGTTTTTCCGCCATTTCAACGCCAACCCGGGCCAACTTTACGGAATTGGTGTGTTTGCCGGCATAGGAAAAGGTTTGCTCGACCTGAATCAGGATCTGGTTGCGTACGGCGAAGTACTCGTTGGTCTCACTGTTCCACATGTCGCCGTTGATGATGAAGTAGGGGTTGTTCCAGACTCTGGCCTGGATCACCCGCGCCCTGGCCTGATCAATGTCGTAGTAGGCGGAGAGGAGCCCGACGTTGTAGTTCATCAGGCGCGCTTTGGCTTCCTGGAAGCTCAGCACAGTGTCGACAACAGGCGTCTGACCCTGCGCAGAAGTCAGGGAAAGGGCCAAGCATAGGAAGAAATAAGAATAAGGTTTCATTAAAACTCAGTGAAAAGGAATCAAACGGACAACCAAAAATCCAGGACCTGGATTTTCCGTACTACTAAATCAACAACCGTTGATGGAGGACAAGCAGTGTCCGCGGCGAATAGCCAGGAAGAGAAACCACTGTGCCGAAGGAATTGGGAAGATTCGCAACGTCCGTTGAAAGGAGCACCGGATGCAATCGCAGGCAGATGGACGAATGGTGTTGATTCAATGACTCGTCCTCTTCGCCTTCCGTAACTTCCATGGCGGCAAACGAAGAAGTGGTCATAGGCTGAATAGCCGTGATAATTTGCTCGTCGCGGTTGGCCGAAGGGGCAGTGCGCGAACTCATGATGAAAATCCCCAGGATAAAATAGAATACAGCCCCCGCAAGGATGAGCGAAGCAAAAGTTCCGGAGCGGTGATTTCGGGCGAGTGTCATCAGTGGGTGAGGCCGCAAAGATTGGAAATATAATCAATACGCACAATGACAGGGTTTAACTACCGGGTTCCCGCGAGCTCCGGTACGAAGTCAAGGATGATGGAATTCATACAGAACCGCTTGCCGGTGGGCGGGGGACCGTCATCAAATACATGACCCAAATGACTGTCGCATCGGCCGCATAAGACCTCGGTGCGTTGGAGTCCGTAGGAGTTGTCTGCCTGGTAGGTGACGCTTGTCTTCCGCGACGGTTCAAAGAAACTGGGCCAGCCACAGTCGCTTGCGAATTTGGCGTCTGAACGGAACAGCCGGTTGCCACACACGGCACAGTAGTATGTCCCCGGACTGTTGAACTTATAGTACTTTCCGATAAACGCTTTTTCTGTGGCCTTGAGCCTGCCCACCAGGTAAATGCTGTCGGGAAGGATGGATTTCCAAACCGAGTCTGAAATCGTTAACCGTGTCGTATCGGTGCGGGAATAGTAAGGATTCCCTGTCGGCGCAAGGCTGGCGGTAGGTTGCGCAAGTTCCTCTCTCCTGGAGGCCGGCTGGCAGGACGAGAGGAGCACGAGGTATAAAAGGGCGAGTGAGAAGGGGCGCATGTTGATTCTGGAAATCCGGGAGATAACGTAAAACTAGGTAAAGCAGTTCATACCAGCAGGAGTCTTCTATCGACTATCCGGTCAGGATACCATTGGTGTAATGCCGGGCGCCCAACCCGACCTATATTCGTTGAACTTTTTAAGCTAGATTTAATCCTCTCACCATGTTGGCCAGCTACCTCAAGATCGCCCTTAGGACGTTACTCAAGAACAAGGTCTATTCGTT
>JAYRNL010000021.1:0-13719 GCA_041912235.1 Cyclobacteriaceae bacterium | reverse complement strand
AGTTGATCTTACCGGGACCAAATATGAGGTCCACCTGCTGAAGCAGTGCCGTATTCCCTATCCGGACAACGATGTTTTCTGCGCGAATCATTCAGAACGTGTAATGATTTCGGCGAAGCAAGGTGATGAATACCGGCACGCCGACGATCGCGGTGACGATTCCAATCGGCAATTCGGCTGGGGCAAGCAAAAGACGCGCAACAAGATCTGCAGCGGTGACAAGGATCGCGCCGAGGATACCGCCTCCTATAACAAGGTAACGGTTGTTGGAGCTGTGAATCAGGCGCAACAAATGGGGAACGACCAACCCCACAAAAGCAATGATTCCGGTAAAGGCCGTGACGACCGATACCAAGATGACATTGATGGCCATCACCGTTCGCTGTAGTTTGCGAACATCAACGCCCAACAACAAGGCTTCGTCCTCGCCCATCATCAGGGCGTTGAGACTCCCGGCCTGGCGGAGGGCAAGGATCATACACAGGGCTACCGTAATGAAAATGACAAGTACGGACGACCAATTGGAGCCTGACATTGTGCCAAGATTCCAGAAAGTGATGGAGCGGGCCTGCGGATCGCGTGCGATGTAAGATAGAAATCCGACTCCGCTGAGAAAGAGGGCATTCACCGCGATCCCCGTCAGTAGCAGGGAGAATACGGTGCTCTTTCCGGATAGACGATTCCGGGACAACACAAAAACCAGAAGTGTGGCCAGCACACCTCCCAGGGCAGCTGCAATGGGAAGTGTCCATTGATTGGCGTGAAGGCTAAAGGTCGCACCGAGAACAAAATAAAGCGCTGCTCCAAACGCAGCCCCGGCTGACGTACCGATCAATCCAGGCTCCACGATGGGATTTCGAAAAAGCCCCTGGAGAAGAACCCCTGAGACAGCAAGGCTCGCCCCCACAAGGAGACAGGCCACTGTACGAGGTAGCCGGATTTCCTGGAATATTCGCTCATTCAACGTAGCATCCGAAGTCGAGCCAAACAGCCCCATAAAGGAATGCTGAATCTCTTCCCACGTTAAGGAGATGGCACCGTATCGCATGGACAGAAAAGTGACCAACACCAGAATCACACAGAGAAACAGGTAAATGCGAGATGCTTTAGTTCCTCCTATCATGGACTAATGTGCAAGCTGCTGGTGAATGAGTTGTTGGAGCATGAGCACATTCGTGCCGGTACGAGGCCCGATGTATACCATGTCGTGCTCTTCCACCCGGTAGATTCGGTTGTTTCGGGCTGCTTTTGTGGTGGAAATCCCGGGAAGTTTCTTGATTTCTTCGAGGGTGCCCAGCTTATCGTAACCGAAATCGGTTAACAACACCACATCCGGATCGGCTTGGGCGATAAGCTCAGCAGAGAGTTGCTGCATACCTCGATCACCTCCTATAGGAATCTCCCCGCCAGCCCACTCAATCATCTTGCCTCCTGTTGAATTTCTGGTAAGCGTGAGATACACATTGTTGGCGCGACCAAAATGGATGACAACGACCCTGGGTTTGTCGGTGTAGCGAGCCGCCTGTTGAGCGGCTACCCGCATGGTGCTGTCCAGCAGCTGAATTAGTGAGTCGGCCTGGGGCTGGCGTTGAAAATAGGCGCCCATCTCCCGGATCAACCCCTTTGCTGTTTCAAGTTCTTCTCCTTTGGTGTCAAATACCTTCATCGGTATCTTCAGATCGGTCAATTGTTTCATCACGTGTTCAGGCCCCACGTTGTTGTCGTGGAGGATGAGCGTGGGTTTAACGGCAAGAATTCCTTCAGCACTCAGGGCACGGTGGTAGCCTACGGTAGTCAGTTGCTTGATCTCGGGTGGATACGTGCTGGAGAGATCAACAGCCACAAGATTCTGCTGAGCGCCCAGGGCAAAGATGATTTCGTTGTACTGTTTTGACAGGCAGACTATCCGTTCCCTGGCATTGCCTTGCTCGCTCTTTCCAAACCTACCACAAGCCGTGGCAAGAAGGAGAGCGAGCAGGAGTATGGTTTTTGCTTTCATAGAAAAGAGGAACGCCGCAGGCGGAGGCCACCTGCGGTCGTTCATTATGTCAGAAGTTATATTTTACATTCAACCCGCCAAAATAGTTGGCTTCCCGCGGCCCGGGAAGGAATGCATCAGGCAACTGGTTGACGAAAACCATTTGGTAGTACTTGATCCCGGTTATGTTGGCGGCTGCGGCATATACATCAACATCAAAAGCCCCGAAGGATTTTCTAAAACCCAATTTGGCGTTTACCAGGCTATAGCCGTACGCGGTATTGAGCCCATCCGAAGTAAAGGGCATTGAGTCGCGGAACTGCCAGGTAACGTTGGCATATAGACCGGGCCGGGAGACATAGTCTACACCCGCATTAAAGGTGTGTGGAGCTACCCCGGCCACCTTATTGCCATCATAGTCCGTAGCAGGTTGCAGGGCATTGTTCTGGAAGATCAGGTGGTCGTAAGTGAAATTCGAATAGGCGTAGTTCACAAATGGCCGCAAGCTGCGGGTAAACCCTTGCTCTGATTGCAGGGCCGTGTACCGGATCAGGACTTCCACTCCCTGGTTGGTTTGACCACCGTTGTTGGTTACGTACGTGTAAGCCGTGGCAGTTCCTGCGGCATTGGGCACGGCTACCAACGTCATCTTGTCCTTGAACTGCGTATTGAATGCGGCTACTTCGTAGTACAACTTTTCGTTCAGGAGATTTCCTTTGGAACCAATTTCCAGTTGCACTCCGTTCTCAGGACGAAGACTGGTATTCGCTGTTCCCGCCAAGGGTGTGTAGATATTAGAAGCGACGGGAGCGCGGAACCCTTTATTATAGGAAGCGTAGACGGAGATCCGTTTGTTGATAAGCTTGTTGACGGCAAGACTTGGCGACAGCAGGGAGTTGTAAGAAGTCTGGTAGGTGGTTGGCACTGTGCTGGTGGGTGTGTTGTTCGCGGCAACATAGAGCTTGTCGATTAACGTGATATCCATCGTGCTGGAACCCAGTCCGGCTGTTACGGACAAGTCTCCCGGGAAAGTAAGAGTCCATTGGGTAAACAGCGAATAGGTGGAACTGATGGTGCTCTGGTTGCTGCGCAGTGAGCCAATGATGTTGTACCCGGCAGGATCTTTGGCATTGGCAACCATGTTGTAGGCAAGCACCTGGGCATATTGCTTCTGTGTCTCTATGCCTGTAAGGCCTGACAACTTGAGGTTGCTTCCTATGTCAAATCGCGTATCAAAAACGGATCGCAGGCCATAGTTCATAGGCGCTTTATCCGTCCATCCGCCCGCGGAACTAACGTTACTGTTTAGACCGGTTCCGAAGAGGGAGGTGGTATTGGAAATCTTCGAATTGAACTGATACGTGTAGCCCATCCCGGCCCGGAAGCTGATCACATTGGAGTGCGCATCGTTCTTGATATACGCGGGGTTTCCGGAGAAATCATTGTTGTGATACTGATCCGTGGTGAGTTCACCGTTGCGTTGATCGTAGCTGTTGCTGTAGCCAAAATAGGTGGTAAGCGTTTGCCTGTCGCTCAGTCGAAAATCACCCATCGCGTTGATGAAGGTTTTGTTCGAGGCCGTATGAGCCATGAAGCCGTCATAGAATTGACGTCCATAGTTCACAAGGATGGAAGAGTTGCCTTCATCCACTTGCAAATGGGTGGTATACCGACGCAAGCCATAACTGCCTGCCAGCACATCTTGTCCAACGGTGACCTTGTCCTTGGCTGGCCGCATGGTTTGCATGTTAATTACGCCGGCGATGGCCAAGCCATACAAGGATCCGGAGGGACCCTTCATCACTTCAACATTGCCAATGGAGCTGAAATCGATGTCATCCATTAGGGTGACTCCCTCGGCGTCGGTGATTGGAATTCCATTGAGGTAGGCTTTCACACCCAGGCCATCGAAATTGTTGGCGGTTCCGCGAGGGCCCGGCCCGCCGCCTCCATATCCGCGGATGTTGAACTGTTGTCCAGCCGAAACCGTTCGGCGCTGCATGAATACACCGGGAATATTGGCGTTAATGGCGTCATCAAGGAAAAGGCCCGTGCTTCGCTTCAGTTCGACGTTTCCAAGCTTGGCAACAGACACCGGCTGTTGCAGAAGTAATCGGTTCGGGACGGAAGAAGCGGTGATTTGAATGGCGTTCAGGATTTCCTGCGACGGTGCGAGAGAAATCATCACCTCGGTTCCGCAATCAGCCACAGACAGCTTGCCCGGCTGATATCCGATGAAGGAGATGGTCAGGGTCATGGCCCCTGAACACTCGATAGAGAATGCACCATCGACATCAGTAACCGTCCCCTTGTCGGCGGTTAGTTGAACAGTGGCTCCCGCCAGGGGCTGCCGCGTGTTGGCGTCAAGCACTTTGCCGCGAAGAGTCGATTGACCAAAGAGCGGACTAATGAAGAAAATAAGAAGTATAGTAAATGCAATTGGTTTCATAGACGATTTTTACAAAATGGATAAGACATCAAACCTCGCCGACGGATTCGGGAGGCATGATTTAAAATGAACAGAAAATGAAGGCGAAGTCAGCCGCGTGGTGGCGGCGTGGGCGGGTGAATATTGAATGGGATCAGCGCGGAAAAGGAACAGCAAAACGCAGGGATAGCCACCGTGGGCCCCGGGTTGCGCACGGCTGCAACAGGTCCGGTAATGAACTTGAGGGTGAAAAATTTGACCACCGACAGCGGCGCGGGCTGGGTATCTTGCTGTGTCAGGTCTACCACTGCGCTGATAAAATTCAAGAGGCCATCCTCGTCGTGGTCACGGACGCAGTACACTTTCATCACACCCACGGAAGGCTCAATTCTGGCAATGTCATACATATGTCCTTCCCATTTCATTTCACGTTCGGCTGCCCAGGAGGCACGAAAGCGATTGTTGGGTATGGTGAGCAATTCCAGTTCATTATCCGGCAGCTGCGCAAGTTGCTCGCGCATCGTTGTTCGGATACTGCCCAGGCGAACCACGAAATACACGTAGAAGCCTGTTAGGTGAACTACCAGGAGTGTCAGGATGATCAGCGATAGGATCTTCTTCCACATGGAGGGTCGAAGTTAATCAAAAGACGCCCACACGATAACCTTTTACAGGAACGGGAACCCATGAAAAAAGGAATTGCCCCGTGGGTGGCGGGGCAATTCTCATCTTTTGTTGCTGTGTCAGGGGTTGTTTTCCCTGTTGCGGTTGAGCAGTTGCTTGGCCATATCAGCCCCGATCAGGCTTTCTATCATACCGGGGCTTTTCCCAGTTGCACCCCCATCGAAATAAACTCCTGGCCACTGAATTTTGCTGAGGTTGGCCGAAATGACCGAATCAGAGCGGTACTTCCAGTAGGCTCGCTCCTGCGGCGTTAACCCGGCAAGCACTTTAAGTTTATTGGCGTCCGCCTGGGCGCGCTGCATGATCAAAAGGGTCTGGGCCTCGATGGAGGCACGATCGCGGGCAATCTGTGCAGCGGCCAACTTAGCCTTTTCTTTTTCCCGTTCCGTCTCGTAGGGGATCAGGGTTTTTACTTGTTCTACTTCCTGGGTAACACGTTCCTCCGCCTTGCGCTGCTCACCTTCAGCCACCACCCGCTGTTGGGCGATTTTGGCGGTGGCAATTTTCTGCTGTTCCAACTGTCGTTTGGCGGACTCTGATTTCTGCTCTTTCAATCGGGCTTGATATTCCGGGTCGGGAATCACGTTATCCACAATCACCTGGCTCACTTTGATTCCCGATAAACTGATTTCATTCGGTACCACTTGCGGTTTATGCGTTTGTGGATCGATGACCTTTTGAACCGAATAGGAAGTCTGAATCTCCTTGATATGGCGTGGACCCTTCTGAATGATCTCCTCGTAGATGGTGTCCCGCTTTTCCTCTTTGAGCACAACGTAGGCTCCGTTTTCCAGCTGTTCCTCGAACGTCTGCTTGAAGCTCTGCGCGGCGCCGGAGATGTAGTCCTGAGCAGAAAACATAAATCCGGTGTTCTTGGCTTGTTCCGAAATGGTGGGGATCAGGGTATTATGTACCAGGTTGGTGATGTTACGGTATTTGACAGCGAAACGGATGAACTGTTCATGATCTACCGGAATTTCGAATCGCGTAGTCACATTCATGGTTCCTGTAACCTGGTCAATAAAGCGCAAGTCGATTGGGTTCATTATACCTTCGAGTTCCTCAATGCCCTCTTCGGTGATAAAATCAGAGGCATGATCAGGATTCTTGGCCACGGTTTTAATGTCAATGTTCTTGTTCCATTCCTGGACACTGGCAAAAGGAGCAAACTTGATTCCTTCGGTTGTAACCGCCGACTTTGTGCCGGTGGGGTAGACAAGGAAGTATTGATAGCCTGCGTATGAATAAAAGAACAACCATGAAGTCATGGAAAGAAAAACAGCAAGACCGAGGAGCCAGAAGTAATATCTCTTGATCGCAACCAGGATTGACAAGGATCCTTGCTTTCCGCCTCGACCCTCAGCGTCGGCAGGCGTGGGTTCTGATATTCGGTCCCTGATAAATAAGAAAGCAATCAGACCGACCAGGAGAATAATGCCAATGGTGGAAATGGTGGTAAACATGGGTGGGTTTTTTTATGTTTTACATCGGAATTGTCTGAAGAAGGTAACAAAGCGGCACATTTTGAATACTCAGTACTTCCAACTCTTCGTATCCGCGCCTTTCGGAGCGCTATCCTGAATCCGTTTTAAAATTTTTGGCAGGTACATGGTATTGTACCTTAACCTGGAGATCTGATTTGGATTGACATGATCGCCGTTCCAGCAATGTTCGGCGCGGTCGCCATAATCTACCTCTCCGTTGTAGAAGGGATTTTTGGTCGTTTTGAGGAAAGCCTCCATCTGATACACGGCATTGTTCAGGTAATAATTGTCCATGTCGCCGCAGTATATGTGCAGCTTGCCCTGGAGTTTTGGCCCAAGGCTTTTCCAATCCCGCTGAAGAATGTAACGCAGATCGTAGTTCTCTTTCCAATAATTTGCAACGCTTCGATCAATCTCTCCGGTCTCCTTGTTGAAGATACGTTTGGGATAGCCATCCTCACCCTGCGGGGAATAGACCGCTTCCCAGATGTCCCATTGTTCACCAGAGCGGGTTTTGGTCCCCAGTACCAGTTCATAGTGGTTGTTCTCTTCCATGGTTGCCTGGATCTGGCCGAGATAATTTCGATGTGATGGGCGCGGAAGTTTCTTGAATTCGCTGTCGTACCAGAAGGCGTTTTTGTCTTTGTAAATATCGACCAGGCACAAGGAACGGAAATCGATCGGATCGGGGCAGGCTGCGAAGCACCCGTTAAACTCTTCTGGATAGAACATCTGGACAGCCAGGGCTTCCCAGCCGCCTGTCGAGCCTCCATACGTGAAGCGCGCCCAGCCTTGACCAATACCACGGAACTGCTTCTCAATTTCAGGCAATAGCTCGTACATAATGGCGTCGCCATATGGCCCGAGGTTCTGCGAGTTCACGGCATACGAGTCATCGTAATAAGGATTGGCGTGTTGAATTTCTACCACGAGGAATCGGGGAAAATTCTTGCTGGTCCACTGCTTGTAGAAGTTATACGCTTCCTGTGCCTCGATCTTATTGTATCCATAGATCCTGAAACGTTCGCTGTAGTCGGTGGTATCCATGTCAGCAGGCGGCGGTTCGGTGCTGAAGCCGCCAAAATCGGAGGGGAAGTGGCCATGGTAAATCATGAGCGGATACTTTGCTTTCGGGTGTGTATCAAATCCCTCTGGAAGCAACACGTGAGCGCCCAGGAAAATGGGTCGCCCCCAGAACTCGGTGAGAAGCTTACTTTGAATCTTGAGATGCTTGACGTACTTCGTATCGGCTGGCTCTTTCACTTGAGCAATCACCTGGTCCATAACCACCCGAATGGGTTCGTTCTTGCCGGCTTCAATCTTGATCTTGAAGGGTCGGCTGTAAAAGTTGCCGGGTTTTGAATTCCAGTGTTGACCCTCGCCTTGATCGGGCGGAAGTTTCACCGTCTTGCCCGACTTGAGGTGAAATGTTTCATAGCGGTTGATGACAGCCTGAACATAGTATTCACCGGGAGCCACGTGACTGATTTTTCGCACGGGAAATCCAAAGGCAGAATCACCGACTATAATGCCCTCAACGTCCAGGCCAAAACCCAATTGTGTGTTTAATCCGAAGTTGAACTGAAAGCGGGGTTCCGACTTGTCGTTGGTGGCCAACAGCAAGACCAACCGGCCATCCTGGGCCTGGTCGCTGACTTCCGGAGGAAAAGAAACGAGAAAGGTGAGACCCTCCTGGGCGACGGGCGTGGGTTCACATTGAAAGAGGAAAAGACTGAGGGCTGTCAGTACGATCATGTTTCTCATGGCGTGGAATTAGGTTTGGTGATGAGGTGAAAGCGGATAAATTTACAAAGTGCGATTGAATTCCTTACCTTAGAAATCTAACCCACTGGCGTATGGTCAAGCATCCCTGGTACGATCAATATCCCGAACACTATCCAAAGGAAGTGACGGAGCCCCCTTACGATTCGCTGGCTGCACTTATGGAGGAAACGTGCAAAAAGTTCAGCGACCGACCTGCGCTGGAGAATATGGACAAGACAATTTCATTCGGGGAGATGAATCAACTGGCAACGCATTTTGCTTCGTATTTGCAGAATGAATGTGGACTGGTTCCCGGCGACCGCATCGCCATTCAAATGCCGAATATTCTCCAATTTCCGGTGGCCATGTTGGGCGCCCTCAAAGCAGGCTTGATCCTGGTGAACACAAACCCGCTTTACACGCCCCGGGAGATGCAACATCAGTTCAAGGACAGTGGAGCCGTGGCGATTGTCATCCTCGCCAACTTTGCCCACCACCTTGAAAAGGTCATTGGAGAGACAGCGATCAAGACCGTGATCATTACTGAGGTCGGAGACCTGATGGGAGGAATCAAAAAGCCTTTAACCAACTTCGTCGTGAAGTACGTGAAGAAGATGGTTCCCGATTATCATATCCCGTGGGCAGTATCCTTTAGCACAGCGCTGGCCAAGGGTAAGGCCAAGGCCTTCAAGCCAGTGGCGATCACCAAAGACCACACAGCCTTTCTTCAATATACGGGCGGAACCACAGGACTTTCCAAAGGCGCCGAATTGACGCACCGCAATGTATTATTCAACGTGGAGCAGGTCGTGCCCGTACTTCAACACACAACGCGGGGGAAACTTGAGCCAGGCGACATAGCGGTTATTCCGTTGCCCCTCTATCACATCTATGCCTTGACCGCCTCGTTTGTCTTCCTCGCGGCAGGGCTGAGGTGTCTGTTGGTGACCAACCCGAGAGACTTCGCAGGGTTCATCAAGATTCTGCATAAGCCCTGGCAGACCATGATTGGCGTGAACACGTTGTATAACGCATTGCTCAATCACCCGAACTTCGATCAGATCAATTTTTCCGGGCTCAAAGGATGCAGCGCAGGGGGCATGGCGCTACAGGAGGTCGTCTTCAAGCGCTGGAAGGAGAAAACGGGGATTCCCATTGGCGAAGGCTATGGATTGAGTGAAACTTCTCCCGTGTTGACTTTTCAGATAAGCGGCAAGGAAAGAATGGGAAGCATTGGTGTGCCGATTCCAAGCACGGAAATCCAGATGATGGATGACGATGGCCAACCGCTTCCATTTGGTGAGGCCGGTGAATTGTGCGCGAAAGGGCCGCAGGTGTTCAAAGGATATTGGCAGAAGGATAACAGCACCGTCTTCCATCCGGGCGGTTGGTTCAAGACCGGCGACATAGCGATTATGGAGCCGGATGGCTTTATCCGGATTGTTGACCGCAAGAAGGACATGATACTTGTTTCTGGGTTCAATGTGTATCCCAATGAAGTGGAGGGAGTTGTGGCCGGCCATCCCAAGGTACTTGAAGTCGCTGCCATCGGTGTGCCGGATCCTTCTTGCGGAGAGGCAGTGAAAATTGTCGTGGTGAAGAAGGATCAGTCGCTGACTGAACAGGAGTTGGTGGAGTACTGCAAGGAAAATCTCACAGGGTATAAGCGGCCTAAATACATTGAATTCCGTACAGAGATTCCTAAAACCAACGTTGGAAAGATTCTTCGTCGGGCGTTGCGTGAGTCAACGCCTGCATAGAGCTTACCTCCTCAGGATTTGGTGAGCTTTGGGCCAAGGAACTTTGCGGTATATCCCCTGGTAGATTTTGCGACCTGTTCAGGCGTTCCTTCGGCAACCAGGTAACCGCCCTTTTTCTCTCCGCCCTCCGGCCCGAGGTCAATAATCCAGTCTGCACACTTGATTACCTCGAGGTTGTGTTCGATGATGATCACGGTGTGGCCAAGATCGACGAGGCCATTGACGGCCGTAAGCAGTTTGGAGATATCGTGAAAATGGAGGCCGGTCGTGGGTTCGTCAAAAATGAATACGATGTGACCATCCGGTGTATTCTTGCCAAGGAATGAGGCAAGCTTCACCCGCTGGGCTTCCCCGCCGCTCAATGAATTTGACGATTGCCCAAGCTTCACATAACCCAGGCCCACCTCTTCGAGTGGTTGCAGTTTTTCGTGGATCGCTTTCTTGTCGGCGAAGAACTCCAGGGCCCCGGTGACCGTCAGGTCCAGAACATCGGCAATTGTTTTGCCTGCCACCTCAACTTCGAGCACTTCCTGCTTGAAGCGTTTTCCTTTGCACACCTCACACGTAAGAAATATGTCTGCCATAAACTGCATCTCCACTTTGATCTCCCCTTCGCCCTCGCAGTTTTCACAACGACCGCCATCCACGTTAAAAGAAAAGTGTGACGGCTTGTACCCGCGTTGCCTGGCCAGAGGTTGATCGGCATACAATTGACGGATCAGATCATAGGCCTTTACGTAACTCACGGGGTTCGATCGTGAGGATTTTCCGATGGGATTTTGATCGACGTATTCAATCTGGGTGATGGTTGAAACGTCGCCTTCCAGTTTGTCATAGCGCCCCGGGGCATCGGCCACCAGGCCATTGAGGCGTCCAATGGCGGGATATAGAATCCGGGTGACCAGCGTGGATTTACCGGATCCGCTGATTCCCGTCACGACGGTAAGAGCGCCGAGAGGGAACTTGACGGTAAGATTCTTCAGGTTGTTTTCCCTGGCCCCGACGATGGTGATGGAATCCTTCCATTTTCTTCTTCGGGCGGGAACAGGGATGCTTTCCTTGCCGGACAGGTAGTCAGCGGTATGCGTTCGGGTCGACGGTGTGATGGTGTCCACCGTGCCTTGAAACACAAGTTCACCTCCATGTTGTCCTGCGTCAGGACCAATATCGATGAGTTGATCGGCGGCGCGCATGATCTCTTCTTCATGTTCCACCACGATCACGGAGTTGCCCAGGTCCCTGAGCGATTGAAGTACCTGCACCATGCGTTCAGTATCCTTGGGATGAAGACCGATACTGGGCTCGTCAAGTATGTACATGGACCCCACGAGGGCACTACCCAACGATGTAGCCAGTTTGATGCGCTGAAATTCACCTCCCGAAAGAGTGTTGGTCAGGCGATTCAAAGTCAGGTACCCAAGACCGACCTTCACCAGGTACTCAAGGCGGAAGCGGATCTCTTTCAACAGCCGGTCGGCGACTTTCTGGTCGAAAGAAGTCACCTCGAGATGGTTGAAGAAGGTAAGCACTTCCTCAATGGGCATGAGTACCAGGTCTGTGATGGAGGTGCCCGCAATTTTTACGTAGGCTGCGTCTTTGCGAAGCCGGGTACCCCGGCAGTCCGGACAGGTGGTGCGACCCCTGTAGCGCGATAACATCACCCGATATTGAATCTTGTAGGACTTGGATTCGAGGTATTTGAAAAATTGGTTGATGCCATCTATATCCTTGTTGCCGTTCCAGAGCAGTTGTTTCTCCTTCGCGGTCAGCTCACCGTAGGCACGGTGAATGGGAAAGTCGAACTTCGCGCCGGTTCTCAGCCAGGGCTTCAGCCATTCACTCATGGTTTCGGTCCGCCACGGCGCAACGGCCCCTTCGTAGACGGACAGACTTTTGTCGGGGATGACAAGGTCCTCGTCGATTCCGAGCACCTTGCCAAATCCTTCGCAGGTCTGGCAGGCGCCATATGGATTGTTGAAGCTGAAGAAATTGACGGAAGGCTCGGTAAAGATCATTCCGTCAAGCTCAAATCGGTCAGAAAACCGTAGTCGCTCCTGGCCTTCCACGTACACGTGACAGTCACCGTGCCCCTCGAAGAATGCCGTTTGAACGGAATCAGAAAGCCTGAAAACAAGGTCTTCGTCCGCGGAATTGATGGCCGCCCGATCGATGAGTATTTCGATTTCAGGAAGTGAAGCTTTCTTCGCGGTCCCCTTTTTGGACACTTTGATCTCGTTGAGAGCCTCTTCGATAAACCGGACCTGATTGTCCTGAAGAATTCGGGTGAATCCCTTTCGCAGAAGCAATTCGAGCTCCTCAATGGGCTTGCGCCCTTTCTGAATCTTGAGGGGGGTGGTAATGGTCACTCGGGTTCCAGGCGCCAACTTATTCAGGACATCGATTACGCTGGTTACCGTATCTCTCTTCACGGCCTTTCCACTGATGGGCGAGATCGTCGTGCCGATGCGCGCAAAGAGGAGCTTGAGGTAGTCGTAGATTTCCGTACTGGTTCCGACGGTGGAGCGCGGGTTGCGTGTATTCACCTTTTGTTCGATGGCGATGGCGGGCGAAACTCCTTTGATGTAGTCTACGTCGGGTTTCTCCATCCTGCCAAGAAACTGCCGCGCGTAGGAACTCAGGCTTTCAACATACATCCGCTGTCCTTCCGCAAAAAGCGTATCAAATGCGAGCGATGATTTGCCCGACCCGGACAATCCCGTAACAACAATGAGCCTGTTGCGGGGGATGGCGACGCTGAGGTTTTTGAGATTGTTTACCCGGGCGTTCTTTATGATGATAAACTCGCGGGGATCCAGTTCGTCCAGGTTCTTTACGGGGCTCATGAGGATAGTGGCCAAAGGTAACGAGTTCGGAATAATCAGCGGGTGTAAACAAAAACACCACCCTAAGGTGGTGCTGCTCGTGGATTGGTGAGGGTTCAATTAGTTGTCAAAATCCGGTTCGTAGCTGGGGTCTTTGCCCCGACCGCCGCTGTCGTCTTCACTATCGTAGTCCTCTTCGTTGCTAAATTCATCGGATGAGCCAAAGTCATCGTCTTCACTTTTTTCTTCATCGCTGAATTCAGGATCCTTGGCTTTTGCGTCGACATCGTACTCGCCTTCGCTGTTGCGGGTGGCAGGAATCTTGACCAGGTAGGTAGCTTCTTCGGCTTCCAGGGGAAAAACGAAGATCGGCTCCTTCTTAGCGTTGTTAATTCGTGTGATGCTATTCTCGTAACCCAACGGGTATTGCTTTTTAAGCAATTCTTTCAGGTCCTCCGATAAATTGTCGAGGCTTTTGATTACACGCTTCTTGGTGACGGCCATGGGTAATTGCGTCATTAAAAAATCAGGGGCAAATAGGACAAGAAATTACATAGGAGGCAAGATTTTTTTTGAAATTTTTTGGCTCTAATGAGAATATTTCTATCTTTTGACCTCAAACAAATACTCACCAACCCCCACACTATCGATACCGACTTCTACGTTACCTAACCGTGAGTCAGAATGATCAACAAAAGATGCGGCGACAGCGAGTTACTGTCGCTCTATCAACAAGGTAACGAAGAGGCATTCGAAGTGCTGCTCCATCGTCACAAATCGCGCATTTATACGGCCATTT
>JAYRNL010000020.1:0-5512 GCA_041912235.1 Cyclobacteriaceae bacterium | reverse complement strand
TATCTCTATTTCATGTTGACGCTCGTTCATCGGCGGGCGCGCATGTCGAAGGTGGTCGATGGCCTGCTGGAGAAGAAGAAGTTCAAGCGCATCGTGGATTTCTTCGAGGAATACCGGGGCGGCTGGCTGGGCTGGGCCATTCTTTACCCGATTCCTTTTCTTCCTCATTACTTCAACTATAAGAAGAAAATTCAGTTCTACCGCGATTATCCCCGCGACTGCCAGCAGTGCGGAAAGCCTTTGCGCAAGCTTGATGAGGCCGCCGATGACGCGTACCTCACCAAAGCCCAGGTGATGGAAGAAGAGCTCAAGTCGATGGACTACGACATTTGGCTTTGCGACGGATGTGGTATGAATTTGCAGTTGGTTTATCCCAACAAGTCATCCAAATACGAAGGCTGTCCCAAGTGCAAAACCCGTGCCTACTACCTCAAGAGCGACAAGACCCTGGTCAGCGCCACGACGAGTTCTTCGGGTAAGGGTGAGAAGACACACGAGTGCAAGTTTTGCGGACACAAGGTCGTCTCTACCTACACCATCGCGCGGATCGCTGAATCCAGTTCCTCCTCTGGTGGAGGCAGTTCGTCGTCAGGCGGAAGTTTTGGTGGTGGTAGTTCGGGAGGCGGAGGGGCGAGCAGTAGCTGGTGAGGGGAATGGTGATCGGTGATCAGTAATCGGTGATCTGTAGGTCGGTAGTCGGTGGTAGGTTTAGCGGTGATCGGTGTGCAGTTGCTGCAATTAATCAGGATTTCCGTACAGGGGCGATTGTGCAGGCCGATCACCGATTACCGATCTCCTGCCAGTGCCATCGCTTAACGGCCCGGCGGAGGGCAGGCTGATCACATATTTACCGATTCACCGACCTACCGATTACTGATCACCGATTACCGATCACCTTTTCAAGACAACCCCACCTCTCTTCCCGGTCATCCCTTTCGGATCGACGGTAACAACTCCGCCCACGATCACATACTCGATTCCCTCCGGGTACTGGTGTGGTTTCTCGAAGGTGCTTTTGTCGATCACTTTGTCGGCATCGAAGATGGTGATATCGGCGATGTTGCCTTCTTTGATTACGCCGCGGTCGGTCAGGTTGAGCCGCCGGGCGGGGAAGGAGGTCATTTTGCGGATGGCTTCTTCCAGCGGCAGCACTTTCAGTTCGCGCACGTAGTGGCCCAGGATTCGGGGGAAGGTTCCGTAAGCACGCGGGTGCGGGTGGTCTTCGCCGAACTTGGTGAGTCCGCCGTCAGAGGCGTGTGCGGTGAAGGGATGCTGCATGATCCGGATTACATCCTCCTCGCTCATGGCGTGAAAGATGCATCCGGCGCCACCTTTGAGTTGCATCTCGACGGTGGCCAGGGCGCCGTTGTCCAGGCTGGGTTCTTTTCCCTGCATCACCACGTAGTCGTAGAGGGTCTTGCCTTGAAGGGTGGAGTCCCAGGCAACTGTGCTGAACTGGATGTTCTTCAAGTCACCGCCGCCGCGATCATTGAGCAGGTTGAATTTTATGCCTTCGAGGATTTTGGTTCGCTCCGGCTTGTTGGAAGCTCGTTTCTTAAAGTCTTCCGCCGAACCCTCCAGCGCCCAGGAGGGAATCAGCACGCTGAGTCCGGTGTGGCTGGCGGTGTACGGGTACTGGTCCATGATCACGTCGATGCCGGCCGCCCGCGCCGAGTCGACCAGCGCCGTGGTGATCTTGCTGGCGCCCCACATGGGTTTTCCCATCGCCTTATGATGCGTGAGGACGATGGGAATCTTCGCTTCCCTGCCGATGAGGATCGCTTCGCGTACGCCTGCCAGCAGGCCAAGACCCTCTTCACGGAGGTGACTGGTATAAATGCCGCCCATGCTTCCGGCGACTTGCGACAAGGCGATGACTTCCGACGTTTCCGAAAATGTTCCCGGCAGGTATTTGAGTCCGGTAGACAACCCAAAGGCTCCTTCATTCATCGCGCGCCTCACCATGGCTTTCATCGTATCCAGTTCAGCGGGTGTGGGTTTGCGGTTTTCGTTGCCCATCACCACACGCCGGATGGTGTTGTGACCGGTAAGGTAGGCCACGTTCATACCCAGCTGATAATTTCCGGAAAGTGAATCGAGGTATTTGCCAAATGGCCATGGCCCGCCGCCGTCAGGGCCGCCCAAGGCGGTGGTGACACCCTGGCGGACATGACTGGCTGCATCGGGCATCCGCATGATGGGCTCGATGTGCGCGTGTAAGTCGATGAAGCCCGGAGAAACGGTAAGGCCCGTGGCATCAATGCGTTGACCAGCTTCCGCACGCGTGAGGTCGCCTAACTTCACAATCTTACCATCCCGCACACCGACGTCGGTTGCTGTGGCGGGTTTTCCTGTGCCGTCAAGCACCTGCCCGTGTTCAATGATCAGGTCATACTTCTCTTTTGGAGCACAGCAATAGATTGCTGCCGCGCAGATGACCCATGCGATAGTGAGGCGGATGAATTTCATCATGATCCGGTAAAATGGGTTAGCCGTTCTGCTTGGCGATCCAGCGGTTGATTTTCTCTTCCAGCAAAGTCAGGGGCAGGGAGCCGGAGTCAAGAATCTGATTGTGGAACTGTTTGATATCGAACCGGTCTCCCAACGCTTTCTCGGCCTTGGCCCGAAGTTCAAGGATCTTCAGCTGACCAATCTTGTACGAGGTAGCCTGGGCGGGGTTGGCCATGTAGCGCTCCACTTCGGAGATGATGGTGGATTCAGGCTGAGGGCCGTGCTCTTTGAAGTAGTCGATGGCCTGCTCACGGGTCCAGCCCTGCGAGTGCAGACCGGCATCAACTACGAGACGGATCGCGCGGTGCATTTCACCCGACAGCATGCCCATGTACGAGTATGGATCCTTGTAAAGGCCCAGTTCTGTGCCCAGGGATTCGGCATACAGACCCCATCCCTCCGTGTACGCGCCGTCTGACGAGATTCGTCGGAATTCGGGCAAGTCGGTGTTTTCAACCTTCAGGGCGATCTGGTAGTGGTGACCCGGGATGGCTTCATGCAGGAAAAGGTCTTCCATGGCCAGTGTCGAGTACTTGGTCACGTCACGGAGCGGGAAGTAGAAAATTCCGGGACGTGCTCCGCCGGGAATGCCCACGCTGTAGTGGGCTGCGGCCGTTGCCTCCCTGAACTTTTCAATCGGCCGGACTTCAAAGCCCATCTTTGGCACTTTGTCGAACATCTTGGCGAGGTTGGGCTTCATGCGGTCGTAGATCTGGTAGTAGCGGGCAACCACTTCTTCTCCCGTCTTGAAAGGCATAAGATCTTTTTTCGTACGGAGATGATCAAAGAACTCGGGCAGTGTGCCCTTGAAGCCCACGACCTTCTTGATGGAATCCATCTGTGCGCTGATACGGGCAACTTCCTTGTGGCCCAACTGGAAAATCTCGTCAGCGGTCATGTTGGTGGTGGTGGATCGCTTAAGTCCGTAAGCATAAAACTCTTTTCCACCGGGTATCCCGTCAATACCGGAGGTGGTTCGACAGGCGGCCACATATTCCTCTTCAATGAACTTCTTCAGTTTTTGATAGGCGGGTATGACTTTGTTATCGATCATACTGCGGTAAGCCTCGGCGAGCCGGGCAGTATCCGCGGGAGAGAATTCGGCAGGAAATTTCCGAATGGGCATATAGTACATGTGGTCCCTGGCCGGGCCATGATCAAAGGCAGCCAACTGGGGCACCACTTTTTCGGCATTCACTTTCGGAATGGTGTAACCCGATGCCATCCCCTTGCGCATGTTCACGATGGCGGTATCAACCCAGGGGAGGAACGCGTCGACACGCTTCATCCAGTCTTCATAATCTTTTACGGTTTTGAAGGGCTGGTTGCCGGTGCCGCTGCCCAACTGCGCCATGTTGCTGGGCAGTGACCTCAATTGGTTGATGGGCATGAGGTAGTCCTTGTACTGAAGTCCTTCGAGATTCAAGTCGCATTGGTGCATGAGAATATCGTAGCTCATCCTATCGTTCTCCGATAGCTTAGCCGGGTCGAAGAACTGAATTTGTTGCTTGTAACGGGTGTAGAAGTCCCGCTGCTGGTTGCGATATTCCAGCGTGAGCGTATTGGGCATCTGGTCGTTATAGCGCAAGTCGCCCAGCGTCGTGGCCTGCATGGGGTTGAGGCGCAGGTAATCCTGGTAGTAGGACTTAAAGAGGCTGTCCAGCGTGGGGAATTCCTGTTTCGCGACTGAAGTGTCTTTTGTCGAGCAGGAGAGGAGCAGGCCGCTGCAAAGCAAAGCCAGCAGAGTAAATCGCTTCATAGGTAAGGGTTTGAGGCCATGAAGTTAGAACTTCCCCTTCGGCAGGAGGTGTGCCCTTGCAGAATTTCTATCAGCGGCGGGGAACTTGGAGAAACGGGGTCACCGTTTGTTTTTTACCCGATAGAAGTTGCTTACGGACCCTTTGCAGGCATTGTAGCGGGCGACCAGCCGGACCAGCTGCTTTTCCTTCAGGGGAACGGTATTTGCCTGCTTGCTCACTTCAGGGCAATCGGCGGTGACGAGGCTGAGCATCCTGGAGTAGTTGTGTGATTTCTGTTCCCGGTGCTGCCCTTCTACGAAGAGGATTTCCAGTTCATCGGAAAGTTCAAAGAAGGCGCTGTCCGCTTTCTCGATGAAAAACATGTCGCCGAATTTGAACAGGTTCAGGTAACCCTTCACCAGCACTTCCAGGAACACGTCGTCGCTCCGTCCGATGGAACGGGTGAAGTAATAGGCGCCGTTGTCGGTACAGAAGCCGTGGACTGTTCCCGGGAATACTTCTTTGGCCTTTGATTTCCTGTCAACCCGAAACAAGCAGGGAGTGGGTACCGATGCTTTGGCGGAAAAGCGGATTAGTCCAGGCACGGTGTCAAGGCTCGAGGTGAGCAGGAACCCCGGTTGATAACCGCCCTGCCCAAACGTCATGTTGAGTTGGGCCACGGCAATTACCAGGAGGACATATTTCATCCTGAAAAATAGATCAATTGTCCGACTTAATTCCGAAAAGGTGGAGTCCCGAAGGTTGCTGTTGGATCACTGCAAATTCAGCCCGGGGTACTGGTGTTCCATAATCATCCGGAACCAGTACGTGTAATTTTCCGGTGAGGCTTTCATGTCGGCGAGCAGGGTTTGAACCGGGATGAACTTCCATCCCTGCACCTCGGCAGGATTTGCATCGGGATCACCATCAAAGGTGGCTGAGAAAACATGATCCAGTTCGTGTTCGACCAGGTCATTTTCGAGCGCTACGCGGTATTGAAACTTATAGAGGAACCGCGGTTCTGCTGTTATTCCCATTTCCTCGCGAAGCCTGCGGGCGCTGGCTTCCTTCATGGTCTCTCCGGGACGGGGATGACTGCAGCACGTGTTGGTCCAAAGGCCGGCGCTGTGGTATTTTCCGGAAGCACGCTGCTGGATGAGCAGCTCGCCGCGGGAATTGTAGACCAGCACGGAAAAAGCGCGGTGGAGCATACCTTTCCGGTGCGCCTCCATTTTTTCCATGGCGCCTATTTCACGGTCATC
>JAYRNL010000019.1:0-19025 GCA_041912235.1 Cyclobacteriaceae bacterium | reverse complement strand
CCGACCATCTTTTGCGGCTTGATCCACGAGGTCTCCTTGATCGCACAGGGCTCGTTGAGATTGAGGATCACCCGTGACGCCAGAATGCCAGCTGCCTTGGCTGATACGACGATTGTCCGCCATGGCGTTTGAAATGGTGTTTGCGCATAAGCCTTGTTACCCACCGCGTCAGGTACGAGGTTGCTGGTCAACAAGAAGGTTTTCTTATTCACGTGCAATTGCATAGCCGGGTAGTTGGCAAGCGCCGCCTCATGAATGTTGATATACAGTCCATCTGCCGTTTTCATCATCAGCGGCGTTTGTACCGACGATGAATCCTCCACATAGCGCGTAGAGATGTCGGTCGTCCTTGTGGCCATCGCTCCGGCGTCGACCTGGCTCAGTGGCGACGTGGTGTAAGGATACTCGTTGGAATCGTAGTCACCCGGTATCCAGAAGGTCTTGTGATCGCCGGTCAGTTGAAATCCTGTATTCTCTCCGGATACAATAAAGTGTATCAGGTGTTTCTGGGCCGGCAAGACGTACCGAAAGCCGACACCGTCATCGAACACACGGAAGACAATATCCATCAGGATGGGCTTCTCTGTCAACTGACTGAGGTGAACGACCAGTTGACGGTAGTGATTGCGAATCTTGCTGGTCTCTCCCCAAACGGGTATCCAGGTCTCGTCAACCTTGGTGGTGTCGATGCCGATAAGCTTCAATCCGCCGGTCAGGTTTGCGTCCTGGAAGCGGAGTCCCAGGGGTGAGTTCAGGATAACGTCCTTGTTATTAAACCTGACTGAATAACCGGGAGAACCGTTCGCGAGGCTGAACGTGAGCTGAACCTGATTGGACGGTGAACCAACACGGAACGTCTGCGCTTGGATGGGTAGCGTCAGCGCGGCAAATAATACCAGGCAACTGGTCTTGAGCATAAGCTTTGTGGATGATGAGCCAAGTTACTTAATACGGGCATTTGCTGTACGCATTGCGGCGTAACTTCAAAATTCTGAATTTGCCGGACCAATGCGACCTATGAGAATCCTATTATTCATCTTGCTGACAACGATTACGTTGCCGATCCTGGCCCAGGACGCCACTCCGGCTGAGCCCTTGGCTGAGTCCCTCAGGAGGAACACCATCAAACTTGACTTCACCACACGCTGGTTGTACCGGCAGGCCTATGTGGTGTCTTTTGAACGGGTGATTAATCCGCGGCGGACATGGGGATTCATATTAGGTTACCAGCAATTACCCGAGGCGCGTGCCCTGGGCCCCGGGGTGCTCGTCACGCGCGATACACGGGCCAGCGGTTTCAAGGTAGGCGGCGAGTACCGGTTTTACCTGGCGAAGGAGAACAAGTACCCGGCCCCCCGGGGAGTGTATATTGGACCCTATGTGTCGTTCAATAACTTCCACAATGAGAGGAACATACAGGTAGACAACAACGGCACGCCGGAGACCGCGGTGATGACCTCACAGATCAACGTACTTAACCTGGGGGTCCAGATCGGCTACCAGTTTGTGTTTAACGACCGATGGACGGTGGATTTATCGTTCATGGGCCCTGCGCTCTCCAACTACAATGCAAAGATTACCCTGGACGGCACCTATTCATTCGATCCCAACGACGTAACCAACGAAATCCTTAAAGACCTAATCTCCCGATTTCCCGGTCTTGGTGACCTGCTGGCCGGCGGTTCTGCCAGCACAAACGGAAAGGTGGATACCTGGGCATTCGGCTACCGCTACCAGATCCTGGTTGGGTATCGATTTGGCAAGAAATCGAAATAACTCATACGGAGGCCAGTTGTGATTCCGGAATTGGGATTCGCATACGGAAGGTAGAGCCCTCTCCGAACCTGGAGGTGACTTCCAGCCTGCCTTTCAAACGTCGCACGGCCTCGTTGGCAATGTACAGGCCAAGGCCGGTGCCCCGGGAAGTGTCGTGGGCCTTGTAGAACATATCAAATACCTTGGGGACATGCTCCTCCTTTATACCTATGCCGTTGTCTTCGACGTCAATGGTCCAATAGCCATCGGCCTGTGCTGCTCTTATTTGGATGAAAGATTCCTTTCCCGGATCGCGGTACTTGATGGCATTCGTCAACAAGTTCGATAGCACCACCTTGAGCCGTTCCCGGTCGGTGACGATCGTCAGATCAGACGGCACCGCCGCCTTGATATGAATCTCGCCGAAGCCGTCCATGTGCGAAAGGCCGGAAAGCACCTCATCCAACACTTCCCAAAGGAGAATGGGCCGAAACTTTATCTCAAGACGGGCATTGCGCGAGTAATCGAGCACTTCCCGGATGAACTCATCGAGTACATTGGCCCGGTCACCAATCATTTTTACGATCTCATCCTTCTCCTGCTGGTTTTTGGACATCGGATAGATAGTGGTCAGTCCGAGAATGGAACTTAAGGGAGCCCTCAAATCATGGGAGACGCTATAGACAAAATTATCCAGCTCCTGGTTGGCTTTTTCCAACAACTCATTTTGCATGCGCACTTTCTCTTCAGTCTCCTTGCGCTCATGAATGTCGATGATTGATCCGGTGACAATGGAAAGCTCGCCGGCTTCATCCGACTGGCCGATGCCAGAATCCTGGAACCAACGGTACTCCCCGTCTTTGGTTTTCAGACGTACTTCGTTCTGATACGGAAGCTGATTCTTCACATGATTCATTACCGAGGCCGACGTGCGGGCAGCATCTTCAGGATGAACCATGGGCATGAATGTTTCAAGGGTAACCTTCATCATCTCGGACGGACTGTAGCCAAGAAGGCTTTTCCAGTGGTCGCTCACTTCCACCCGGTTTTCCTTCACATTCCATTCGTAGATGCCAGCACGTGTTCCCTGCAACGCCATTGAGTACCGGGCCTCGCTGCGCTTCAGGGCTTCCGAAGCTTTTGTGATGGTTCGTTCTCCTTCCATCAGCGATTGCTCAGACTCCCGGTTGCGGTTGATCAGAAATTTTACGACTGCGAACTGGGTAATCAGGCTCACTATGAAATTGGCGTAAAATGTGATTTGCATAACGGTGCCATCGCGTGATGGAAAATCAACAATCTGAAAATCCCAGGCACGGGCCATAATGCCCAGCACAATGGGTAACAGTCCGAATAACCACTGCATGACTTCATTTCCCTTCTGACTCAGGAGAATCAGGCTGACCACAGATACCGTCATGAAATAGAAAAAGACACCTCCGATGGGGTGATCGACATCCGCGAAGATGAATACCAACGCGTTGAGAACGACCAACAGGGTCACCGTAGCCGCATTAAAGTATCTTTTGCGGTTCAACCCCATTACAATAAGGGCAGTCAGCATCATTCCTGCATACCACGGGAGAAAAACAAACATCTGATTGATGATGTCGAGGACGATATAGAAGAGCGAAATGCCGATCATCAAAAAGCAAAATTCGACCCTGAGCATGGCCAGCTTGTAATCCTGTCGTGACCGGATGTGGCCTGGACCTAAGACAAGATTGCGTATCGAAAACGTCATCGGCGTAGGTTTGAATTACCCAACAGCTTTGAGCGCCGTCAGGAACCTATCAATATCCTCTTTGGTAACGAATATATGGCATGAAATCCGAATGGCATTGTGTTGCGGCAATACCTTGACAATGATGTTTTGGTCCTTCAGTCTGGTGTACACGTCTCCATTTTTGTGATTCAACAACTCAAAACTCACAATTCCCGTGCTCAATGCCGGGTTTTCCGGGCTAAGGATCCGGACGCCATTGATCGACTTCAATTGTTGAAGGCAATAGTTCCTGAGCTGTACGCAATAGGTCGCTGTTTGCCCGATCCCCAGGCTTTGATGCCAGTCGATCGCAGCACCCAGCCCGATCACGGTGGCGACGTTTCTTGTGCCTGACGATTGCGTGTAGGTGTCAAATCCATTATAGGCGAATACCGGGGGCACCGGCGACGGGAACCCATTCTTCAGGTAGAGAAAACCTGTTTCCTTCGGACCCAGCAGCCATTTGTGCCCGCTGCTGGCATAAGCGTCACAACCGAGGGCCTGGACGTCAATCGGTGTAAGTCCTGGCGCTTGCGCACCGTCGACCAGGAGAAAGATTCCCCGCGAAGCTGTAATCGCCGAAATCTCTTTCAGCGGCATCAACATGCCCGTAATGGTGTTGACGTGACTGAGCATCATGAGTCTTGTACGCGGCGTGATCGCCTTTTCGATGGACTGAATAATGGCGCCGACATCGTTGGGTGGAAGTGGCAGCTCCACTTTGATAAGTTTAGCACCGCGTGTCTTAACCAGGTATTCGAGGCCGACCTCGCCGCCACCGTGCTCGAGGGTAGTGGTAATGATTTCATCTCCCTCTTTCAGGGGCAAGACCTGGCAAACTAGCGTTAAGCCTTCGGTGGTGTTTCGGGTCAGCAATACTGACTTAGACTCGGCGTGGATTAGACCGGCTACTTTTCCCCTGACGGCTTCCATTTGAGATCCGAGCGGACCCCAGTTCTCTGAAACCGGATTTCGCTCAAGCGTCCACATGGCATTGGTCACCGCGTCAAGGACGGCACGCGGGCTTGGGCCCAGGCTTCCCGTATTGAGGTAGACCCGTCCTTCGGGAATCAGCAATTGACGCCGGACTTCGCCGGCCGTTGATGGGCCCGGGGCGGCAAGGGCATTGCCGGGTAATGCATGGATAATACCTGCTCCTGCCAGCAGACCTGCCTGCTGGATAAACGATCTCCGTGATGTCATGTCAGTCGATAAGATTGGTTCGCTTCAGAGAATCACTTTCTCAATGGCATGGATGGGCACGACAATTCCACCCCTCATTTCCACATGGTCTTCGTGTAGCTCAATGAGACTTGACTTGACTTGTACCCTCCGGCCATCCGACAGGCGAACGATCAAACCAATCTCTTCGTGATGGTCGAAGGACTCCATGGTGGCTGCCTTCAAATCAATAAGGCGTGAGACCCGGTCGTATTCTTCGCGGAAAACATCATCCTTGGGAAAGTGTTCTTTGGAAATTTCTTCCAGGGTCATGTGGGTGTACTTCCGCTGTTCGGCCTGCCAGGTATCAAGCTCTTTATCAAACCAGGCGAGGGCATCGGGATGCCAGCGCATATTCTTTTTTATCAGGCGCACCGTTTCCCATTCCACGCTGGTATAAATACCTTCATCAATCACCGCTTCATACAAGAGTCGCGCATCGGCCAGTGATATTCTGCCGTCGGGATTATTGGCGACCGCATCTTCGGCAATTTCGTAAAGTTCTTTGTCCACTTCTTTGCCTTCCACGAAGCGGTGCACCGGTTTTGACTTCTCGCGCTCCCAGTTTTCCAGCTCAGACAGGAACCATTGCTTGGCCTCCGCGTCCCATGACATGTTATTGAGGACATAGTTCACCGTATCGTGTTCCACCTTGCTGTAAACCCCGCCGTCTATAACGGCTTCGTACATTTTCTGAGCTGTCCTGATTGAAATTCTTCCGTCCGGATCATGCGTTTGTGCCCGCTCGGCCAGCGCATAGAGATCGGAGTCGAATGTTTGTCCATTTACAACCTTGTAGTATCCCATAACAAAAAGTGACTAACTAGAGCCGTTCTCCCAGTTTCACGCCTTTCAATTCCTCCTGCAATACGAATGGCTGATTGCGCAGTCGCTTGCCGGTGGATTTATATATGGCGTTGGCAATAGCGGCGCCCGTCGGCGGGAGCGCCGGTTCACCCAACCCGGTCGGGTCAATTCCATTGTCCACAAAGTGAACATCAATTTCAGGTACTTCTTTCATCCGGATGAGCCGGAAGGCATTGAAGTTTCGCTGCTCAGCGGCGCCATCCTTGAACGTGAGGTTGCTGAACATCGCGTGACCCATGCCATCCACAATGCCGCCCCTCACTTGCTGCTGCGCCCCGCTCTTGTTGATGACTACACCACAGTCGACCGCGGCATGAATCTTCTGTATCACCGGCTTTCCATTCTTATTCTCCACTTCGGCCACCTGGGCCACGTACGAGCGATGGGAGAAATACACACTGAAGCCCTGGGCCAGGCCTTTGCGGGTACCCCAGGCGGATTTTTCAGCTGCCAGGTTGATTACCCCAATCATTCGGTCAATGTCATACTTGATGGCACCGGTTGGGGCGGTCTTCGCCTTAGCAAGAAGCTTCAGACGAAAAGCCACCGGATCCTGTCCAGCAGCTTCAGCTACCTCATCCAGAAAAGACTGCTCCGCAAAGGCAAGAAAATTCGTGATGGGTGCACGCCATGGGCCCGTCGTTATTGGCGATTTATGCTCAACCGATTCAATCAAAAGGTTTTCCACGGCTCCCGAAGGAAAGTTGTCTTCCCGGGTGCAGTTGCCGGCATTGATGCCTACGCCACGCAGGCGATAGCCCGTCATGTTGCCTTGCGCGTCGAGGGCGGCTTCAAAGCGATATCGCACAGCAGGTCTGTAGCTGCCTCCACCCATATCATCCTCACGCGTCCATATTACCTTGACAGGCGCCTTGAGAATGCTTGATAATTCAGCCGCCTCAACAACGAAATCGGCCTTGAGCCGGCGTCCAAATCCACCGCCCAGACGTGTGAGTTCAACGGTAATCTTATCCGGGGAAATACCCAGCAGCTTGGCCGTTTCATTCTTCGCCAAGTCCGGCGTCTGCGTGGGACCAACCAGTTCGACACCATCAGGCCTTACGTGGGCGAAGAAGTTCATTGGCTCCATAGGGTTATGGGGCAGGAAGGGACATTGGTATTCACTTCGGACGACTTTTGCCGCCGCCTTAAATGCCGCTTCTACATCACCGTCTTTTCTTCGAACTGTCGCTTCACCGCTGTCCAGTAACTCCCTGAAAATCCGGTCATGATCAGCCGAACTTTCAATATTTCCATCAGGCTCATATTCCACCTTCACTACCTTGCGCGCCTTCATGATTTGCCAGGTTGACTTACCCACTACCGCCACATTGTTTTTGAAGGTCACAACGTCGACAATTCCTGGCATTGACTTGGCGGCGCTGGCCTCCACTGATTTGATCTTCATGCCAAAGGATACAGGCCGTAGTATCATGGCGTAGAGCATCCCTTCCAGGTAAAAGTCAAGGCCAAAAATTGGTTTACCCGTAATGATGTCCGGATTATCAACGTTCCTGACTGCCGTTCCTATCAACGTGAAGTTCTTCTTGTCTTTCAGTTTCACCTCTGTGGGTACGGGGATCGCGGAGGCCTCAATGGCCAGCTCACCATAGGTCAATGAGCGGCCAGTTTCCTTATGCCAAACTTTGCTCTTCTCCGTGGTAAGGCTTGATGCAGGCACACCCCACCTTTTCGCGGCAGCCTCAATAAACATTTGTCTTGCCGTCGCGCCAGCCTTGCGAAGGCGTTCCCAACTGTGAGGAATCGCGCCACTTCCGCCAGTCAGCTGGCGCTCAAAACGTTTGTTGTCCAGCGGGGCCTGAACAATCTTGATTGTCTCCCAATCAGCGTCCAGTTCCTCGGCCACGATCATCGGGAATGAAGTCTTGATGTTCTGACCAACCTCAGGGTTAGGGGATGAAATCGTGATCACCCCATCGCTTGTAATGGACAGGTAGCTATTGAACGTCACATCCCCGGCAAGCGCCTCGTCTGGGTCCAGGACATTCAATCCCGTTCCTTCCGCGTCAGAAATATTAAAGCCAAGAAATAAGCCACCAGATATAGTAGCGCTGATCTTGAGGAAGTTACGTCTGTTGGTATTAGTGTTTATTGACATAATCATTTCATTTTGTTGGATGCCAGTACGACAGCTTCCCGGATCCGGTGATAGGTGCCACACCTGCAGATATTCGGATGCATGGCATCTTCAATCTGTGTTACCGTTGGTTTGGGATTACGGGTTAGCAGCGCGGCTGCCGTCATGATCTGACCGGCCTGGCAGTAGCCACACTGGGGTACATCAACTTCCTGCCATGCCTGTTGAACCGGATGATCACCGGTGGGCGACAGACCTTCGATCGTGGTGATCCGAGAGGAACCCACAGCCGAGACAGGAAGGTTACAGGAGCGTATGGCGTTGCCGTTGAGGTGGATGGTGCAGGCTCCACATTGACCGATGCCGCAACCATATTTTGTGCCGAGGAGACCCAAATGGTCCCTCAAGACCCACAAAATCGGTGTGTCGGCATCGACATCAGCTACGTAGCTTTTGCCATTTACTTGCAGCGTATATTTCGCCATAGATTGCAATGATTTATCAGTGAAAAGATAAGAAAAAATGCACCGGTTAACCATGTACTTTGCCACAGGCGGCGCTGACTTTCGTTGGTGCGGCAACCTGCTCTTTTCTAGTGAATTGTAACCATTTCGAAACTATGATCATTACTCCAGGATTCATGCTCCGGGCGTTCTTGCTGATCGCCTGCTTCAGCGCCTGCCAACCTCCCCCTCCTGATCTCCTGCTCATCAACGGAAAGATCTGGACTGCCCAGGACAAATCCACCTTCGCAGAGGCGGTGGCCATCTCCGGGAATAAGATTACCCAGGTTGGAACCACCCAGGAACTTCAGTCGAAGGCCGGACCCTCCACGCAGGTGATTGACCTTGCCGGGAAACTGACCATTCCCGGATTCAATGACGCGCACATCCACTTCCTGGGTGGCTCGATTGGTCTCCTGGAAGTTGATCTCAGTAATGCCAAGACTGGTTCCGCTATGGTTGAAGCCGTGAAGTCATTCGCCTCCAGGCACCCTGATAAGCCATGGATTCTGGGACGCGGCTGGCAATACACCTGGTTCCCCAGTGGACTTCCCACGCATGAAGATCTGGCCGGTATGATCAATGACCGCCCTGTCCTACTCACTTCATACGATGGCCATAGCGCCTGGGCCAATGCCAAGGCGCTTCAACTGGCTGGCGTTGATTCAAAAACCACTGTGCCAGGATATGGGAAGGTAGTGCTCGACAGTAAAAACAACCCAACCGGCGCATTGCTTGAAGATGCCCAATCGCTGGTCGAGAAAGTCATTCCGGACTACAGTCGCCAGGAGAAGCTCGACGCCCTGCGCGAAGGGCTGGCATTGGCGAAGGCGTTGGGAATTACCAGCATGCAGAATGCCAGTGGCTCATTGGAAGAACTCGAGCTGTATACCGAACTCCAGCGAGGCAACGAACTTACTGTTCGGTACGCCGCGGCACTTTCGGTTAACGAGAACACGACGCCCGGGGATATTGAAGCCTTCAAGAGGGAGCGCGAAAAGCTCTCCCAGAATCCTTATGTGCGTGCCGATGCCATCAAGTTTATGCTCGACGGGGTTATTGAATCACACACCGCAGCCATGGTGCGTCCCTACAACGATGACGTGGAAAACACCGGCAATTTTGCGATGCCTCTCGGCGACTACCGGCAGAAAGTGCTGGACCTGGACAAGGCCGGCTTTCGGCTGATGACCCACGCCATCGGGGATCGCGCCGTGAGAGAAGCGCTCACCGCGTATGAAGCTGCGCAAAAGGAGAATGGAACTCGTCCACGCAGGCACCGTATTGAACATCTCGAGAACATATCTCCGGAAGACATCCCTCGATTTGCCCGTATCGGGGTGACCGCCTCGATGATGCCCATTCATGCCGATCCCGGCGCCATGGAGGTTTGGGAGAAGGCCATTGGTCCTGAGCGACTTCCCTTCTCCTTCGCCTGGGCTTCTATGCTTGCATCGGGCGCCCCGCTTGTCTACAGCAGCGACTGGCCGGCCTGCATCGACCTCAATCCTATCCGTGGAATCCACGTCGCCGTAAACCGGCGGACGCCCGACGGGTTTCCGCAGGACGGCTGGGTAGCTGGACAGAAAGTTGCTGTTGAAGATGCCCTCCTTGCTTACACCAGAGCAGGGGCCTACTCTTCCTTTGAGGAAGATATCAAAGGACAGATCAAACCCGGAATGCTTGCCGACATTATCGTCCTTTCAGAAGATCTCTTCACCATAGACCCCATGAGGATTGCATCGGCGAGAGTACTCATGACTGTCTTCGACGGCAAAATCATCTACAATGAAGAAACGAGGGAATAAAACAAAGAGCCAGGAACGAAAGGTGAAGAATGGGTAGGCTTCTCCTCTCGATGCGCTAGCTCTTTGCTTTAGTACTTACGCTCTCAATTTATCGGCTCGCCCTTCTCGAGTTTCTTGATCATATCTTCAATCTGCTTTTTGTTGTTGGCATTGGTCTCCACTTTGAGCGCCTCTTGGGCGTACTTCAACGCTTTTTTGGAATCCGCATTAGCCGACCAACCGCGTGCCAATCCCATCAGTGCCATGGCTGTCGCGGGGAACCGCTTGTTAGCCAGTTCAAATACCGGCATGGCGTCTTTTTCACGCTTGTTGGCAATCAACGTGCGACCATAGCCCACAATCTGACCCACGGTTGCATCCGGAAGGTTGATTGCCTCTTTCATTGTGGCATCAGCGTCCGCTTGCTTACCCATGGCCGCCTGCACGTTGGCTTTGGAATTGTAAATGGCAAAATATTTCACATTGCGATCAATGAAGCCATTCACCCATCCATAGGCCTCGTCCAGGTTCATCTTCTTTGTTGCGCAGAAGTTCGCCGCAGAAACAGCGTTCTGCCAGGCAAAGCCCTTGTTGCCATTCATTTCTTCCCGGAGCTTTTGCACATACAATTCATCACCATTGGTGACGGCAATCTTGAAGGGGACCTGGAGTTTTTCCCACATTAGCCGCGCTGTGCAGCTGTTTTGGAGCCGGTCCGTGAAGTCATAGGCAAGGAATTCATGGAATTCATCGCAAGGCTTCGCTTTCACTGTCACGCGCAGGGCATCTTCCGATGGCATGTACATGTAGCTTCCCCATGACGTGGAGTTATTGGAAAAAATTACCACCCAATCCTCCTGCCCGGGGATCATGTGCAGACCGTACGTACCCGCCTTCAGCGGCTTGCCTTCGACCTGCACGTCGTGTGAGAAAGTAATGGTGGTATTCTCGTTGGCTCCCGCGCGCCAGGGCGACGGGTTCTGCTCCGTGCTCTTGCCGAACTGGAGGTTTGACAAGCCATAAGGCACAAGTTGTCCCCAGATCGGACGGCCCGAAACATCCGGGCTGCTGTATACGATAGTGACTTTTACCATGCCCATGTATTGCGACACTTCCGCCTTTTGGTTGGCGCCCGAAGGTGGAAGGGTCATTTGGGCAAGGGAGGTTGCAGTCATTGCGAACATCAGGATGACCGCTGAAAGGATTTTTGCTTTATGCATACAGTTTGGATTAGCGTTCACGAAAATACAAGAATAAGTTTCACCCACGTCCTCCCCTTCGGCAGCGGTCTTGAATTCACCCACAATGGACGAGGGCAATGACCGGCGGTCAGAACATGCTTCTCAAATCAACCATCCGTTGGTGGGGCCCGTCAAGGTTAATAATTCCCGACCTCGGCCGATCAAGGTCGATGATGGTAAAGACAGTCGCCGACAGCATCAGGGCAAACCCTACCACCATCACTCCATTCAACGGGCCTTTGCTGTCGTATCCCAGCAGGAAAGCTGCGACCGTGCACAAGGTGAACAGAAAGTACATGATCGATGGTGGGATAGTCCCCTCGCCGGCTGCCCTCCGGGTGGTGGTAATATCCATCATGTCATTTAGTGCCGGGATGATCTCGGAAGTGCGGGTTGTTTCCTGATCCTTCTTTGTCTGGGCAACGACATGGCTCCACAGCCTGTTGCTCAGGGAATCGGCACGACGAAAGTGCGTAGCCGCCTGGGAAATATCCATTCTTGCCTCATAGAAGGCTATTCGCTCTTCGACATAGCTTCTCAAGATCAACCGCCACGCGCTACGAAGGCTGTCTGAGTAGACGTCCGTACGCTGAATCACTGTACTGATGTTGTTGGCCTCTTCCACGACAAGTGCCCTGCGTAAATCAAATCGCTCATTGGCCATGCTGAACGAGAAAGCGAGCATCAATCCAAGCAACCCAAGCAGCATACCGTTAATGGTCGTGAGATCGGATTCTTTTAGCTTGGGGTTTCGACGCAAATGGTAGGCCCTGAATCGATGGCCGACTACATAAACAACGATCAGGACGACAAACAGCGCGAAGGCCATTGCTAAGGCCGGCATGGTCTGAAGGGTACTGTATTGAGGCATTGAAATCGCTTGAGGCGTCTTACCAGACGTCTTTCAGCAATCTTACAAAATTGCCGCCGATAATCTTCTCCACCCTCGACTCGCTGTGCCCTTTCTTGATCAAGCGCTCGGCGATCAACTCCATCCGGTTGGGGGCGTTGAGCTCGGGCACAAACATGAATATTTTGGGGTCTTCTCCGGGAGCGGCGATTCCCTGTTTCTGTCGCCCCGCCACAAAATCGGCGTGAGCTTTCTTGTAGGATTCGGTCACCCTATGAGGGGTGATAGACAGGTCGCTCCCAATGCCCACATGATCCTCACCACATACATTGATAGCATGTTCAATATGCCTGATCACGTCCTGATCGGCCGGCTGCGGTCCCATGGTAAGAAAAGGCATCAGGTAGATGCCAATCACTCCTCCTTTGTCGGCCATTGCCTTCAGTTCTTCGTCCCGTTTGTTGCGAGGACGCTGGGCAATAGTCCAGCAGCCCGAATGGGTGATGGCCACCGGTTGCTTTGATTCCCGGATCCCATCCGCGGTGGTCTGCTGCCCGCAATGCGAAAGATCGATGAGGACTCTCTTGTTGTTCAACTCTTCAACGGCTCTTCTGCCAAGCTGGCTCAGTCCACCATTGGCTTCTTCAAGGCACCCGTCGCCGATGAGGTTGCGAACGTTGTAGGTCAATTGGATGATTCGAACACCAAAGCTGCTGAAGAGTTCGATACGGGAAAGGTCACTTCCCAGCACGGACGCATCCTGAAAACCGTAAATGAGGCCCAGTTTTTTCTGCTGCTTGGCCGATTGAAGGTCGGCCACCGACTTCACCTGCATGAGCGACTCCGGGTGTGCAGCCACTTCCCGTTCCCACATGGCCATGCGGCCAAAATTCTCTTCCACCGTTCCCCCGCCACCGACCGTGAGGTTGATGGCGGTGATACCGGAGGCCACTGCATTGGTGACCATTTCTGGAGACAGGGTGGTGAACCGCTCCGAGGTGTTGAACGGTCCGGGACTGGCCAGAAAGTCGATGACGATGGCGCGACTGTAGCCGGGCCATGCTTCCGGGCTTCCGTCAAAAGAAGCGGCCCGGGCACCTGAAATAGGAATTGCTGGCGCCACGGCCAACGCAGCCGCCAGGCGGTTAAACGTCCTTCGTGAGATGTTAGCCATACAAGGGAAAGGTAGAAAGAATCACCTGTAGTTCTTCAGGTGCGGCAGTGTCTTTTCAACCGGTTTGCCTTTCAACTTCATGATGTCAGTCGGCGTCTTGCATTGGACAGCCGATTGGGAGTAGATGACAATCGGCGACTTGACCAGTTCACCATGGTGACTCAGGAGATTGAGCCATCCATCCATGGTGTAGTCGTTGTCACCCAACTTCTTGAATTCCGGGCCGGAGACATCGATCAGGTCGCGTGGATGGAGCCCGAGCATCGTTATTACCTCCCGCCAGTACGTAGGGGAGAATTTTTCGTGGACAACATCCACCTCGTTGATGTGACTGCAAATATCCAGGGCCATGGCCTTCGTCTGGCGACCGATGCTGGATTGCGGATCATAGATCAGGAAAAGCTCGTTGGGATGGAATTGCATAGTGGTTTGGCTTTGGGTAAGTGAATATACAAAAAATCAGGGGGAGGTTTCAGGAATTGGCGGCCGCGGCGGCAAGCCTTATTTTTGCGCAAATTTCTTTAATGCGAATGCAGGCCCTGACCTTCTATCTTGCCTACCCTTTCGTCTACCTGGTCAGCATACTGCCATTTCCTGCCCTGTATGCCCTGAGTGATTTCCTTGCCTTTGTGATTCGCCTGGTTGGTTATCGCCGCCAGGTCATCCGGACCAACCTCCGAAAATCATTCCCGGAGAAGCCCGAGGCTGAAATCATTCGGCTAACGCGACAGTATTATCATTACATGTGCGACATTACGCTGGAGACCTTCAAGATGATGCATATGTCCGAGACAGAGACGCTCGAACACATACAGCTGGTGAATCCTGAAGTTTCGCAGCAGTTCTACAACAAAGGACAAAGTATCATCCTTGCCTTGGGTCATTTGGGGAATTGGGAATGGTACGGTCAATGCCTTCAACTTTCCGCTCCACATCAAACCGTAATCATCTATCGGCCGCTTACGCATGCCTATTTCGACCGGATGATGCAGCGGCTACGGTCACGGTTTGGTACGGAGGTCACCACCATGCAGCATAGCCTGCGAACCTTGTTGGCCAACCAGGATAAGATTACGGCCACGGCATTTGTCGGAGACCAGGCTGCGCCGGTGAACGCTTACTGGACCACCTTCCTCAACCAGGAAACTTCCGTGTATACCGGTATTGAGAAGATCGCGAGAAAGTTCAACTATCCGGTTGTCTACTTACATCCGACGCACCCGAGACGCGGATACTACACCCTTGCGCTCGAAGTATTGGTTGAAGACCCGTCCATGACGAAGGAGAACGAGATCACCGAGAAATTCACCCAGCGACTTGAAAAGGACATACGCGACAACCCGGTGATCTGGCTCTGGTCCCATCGACGCTGGAAGAGTGTCCGGCCTGAGTCCATGAAATAGTTCTGAACCAAACCACATTTTCTGCTCAGTAAAAGTACATTTGCGCCACACCCATGCAGGCCCTATCCTACTACCTGGCTTTCCCGTTCATTTATCTTTTGGCCTCACTGCCCTTCCCCATGCTCTATGCAGTAAGCGATGGGTTGGCCTGGCTGATGTCTTTGGTTGGATATCGCAAGGAGGTCATCCAGGCCAACCTTCGCAACTCATTCCCTGAAAAAACTGGGGAGGAGATCGCCCGCCTAACCCGCGATTACTATCATTATCTCTGCGACCTGGCCCTGGAGATTATCAAGACCATGAAAATGTCAGCAGGGGAAAACCTGCGGCGGGTAAGGCTCCTTAACCCTGAAGTGCTGGACGAGTTGCACAGGCAGAAGAAAAGTATCGTCTTTGTACTCGGCCACCACGGCAACTGGGAATGGTTTGGTCCATGCATTTCCCTGCAAACCCCTTATCAGCTGGTTGTTGTTTACAGACCCTTGTCTCAACCCTATTTCGAACGGATGATGGTATCGTGGCGAACCCGGTTTAACACCGAGATCACCCCGGTTCAGCAGACGATCCGAACCATGGCGGCAAACCGGAATCGGGTGACGGCTACAGCCTTTGTTGCCGATCAGGCGGCGCCGGTCAACGCGTATTGGACCACCTTCCTCAACCAGGATACTTCCGTTTTCACCGGCGCCGAAAAGCTGGCGATCAAGTTCAACTACCCGGTCGTATATCTCCATGCCACGCGTCCACGGCGTGGGTATTATACGCTGACCGCCGAGGTAATGTATCCCGAACCCATGAAAACTGCTGAAAATGAGATCTCTGAAGGATTTACCCGACGGTTGGAGAAAGACATAAAAGCCGAGCCCGTGATCTGGCTTTGGTCCCACAAACGCTGGAAAAATAGACGACCTCCCGGCGCATAGTATTTGCTATATTGCGCCCTTTCTTGACCCGCTTTGAGAACAGAAAAGGAAATTATCGCTGCAAGCAAGCAGTTTATTGGTGACCGCCCAGCCCGCAGTTGGTACGAATTCCTGGTTACCGTCGTACTGATCACCGGGCTTCTCTCCGCCTGTTTTGTCACGTCCCTCCCGCTTTTCGTCCGTGCCGGGTCAAGCATTATCTGCGGACTTCTTTACGTAAGACTTTTCGTGATTTATCACGATTTCCGACACCGGGCCATACTAACCAATTCGTCGGCGGCCACGTTTCTTATGCGGATAGTCGGCCTCTACGTTTTAGCCCCTGAGCAGATCTGGACGCGCTCTCATGAACATCACCATAACAACAACTCTAAACTCACCCTGTCAGGCATAGGATCTTACCCAACAGTGAGCAAATCACGCTACCTGAAACTCAATAAGGCACAGCGCACCCTCTATTTGGTCAACAGGCATCCACTAACAATCATATTCGGATACTTTACCCTGTTTATCTATTGGCTCAACCTGAAATCGTTTATTGAAAGCCCCCGGAAGCACATGGATTCCCTGCTGGCGCTCACCCTGCATGTGGCGATCGCCGCACTAATCTGGACCTACTTTGGATTTGAAGTCTACGTGCTGACCTGGTTCCTTCCCATATTTATCATGTCGGGCCTGGGCGCCTACCTGTTCTATTGCCAGCATAATTTTCCCGGGGCAACGTTCCGCGAGAATCACGATTGGTCGTACGCCAATGCGGCACTTTCATCGACGAGCTACATGGTGATGAGCCCCGTCATGCATTGGTTTACCGCGAATATCGGATACCATCAAGTTCACCATGTCAATTCACGGATTCCCTTTTATCGCCTTCCGGAAGCCATGGAAGCCATGCCCGAACTGAAGGAGACCAAGACAACTTCCTGGAACCCGGTGGAAGTGTGGCGGTGTTTCAGGCTGAAGGTATGGGACGATGAATCCGGCAAGATGATTACGATGCGCCAACTCAAGTCCGCGATGCGCAACAAGGCTCCCCAGCTTACCGAAGCCTGATTACCGATTTCATTTCATTGCTTTCAACGGCAGCATCCAACACCCGCATGATGTTGATCCCGTCTTCTGCCGATACCGGCACCGGCGCGCCTGTAACGATGGCGAGGTGGAGCAGCTCGAAGAACTGCATGTAATTTCCCCTGGGACTTTCTACGGGATCGCTGCTGTCAATGCCCGTTTTGTATAACACACCCTGAGCCGCAGGTGGCTCGATGCCGAAGAAAGCGTCATCGGGGATCATACCCTCTTTCAACTGACTCTCCTGAACGTCGCTGCGGTGTTTCAGCAAGGTGCCCTTTGTTCCATGAAGGATATAGGCAGGCCCAGGCTCTCGCACCAGGTAGCTGCTGCGCAGTCGCACGCGGAGGTTAGGATAGTATAGCAAAAGTTCAAAGTAATCGTCGACCAGTGAGGCTGGCCGGCAGGAGCGCAAGTCAGCGAAGACCGCTTCCGGCATACCAAACAACACGATCGCCTGGTCCACGCAGTGCGGCCCAAGATCCATCAGGTTGCCGGCGCCCGGCCCTGGCGATTCACGATGTGCCTTGGGACTGAGGTGAGGGTTGAACCGTTCATAGGAAATCTGAGCCTCAACAATTTCTCCGAGCAGGCCTTCGGCCACAACTTGTTGAACAGCACGAAAGTCGCTGTCCCACCGGCGATTCTGATAGACAGCGAGCACCCGCAGGTTTTTCCTGGCTAAACCGTCCAGGTCAATGGCTTCTCTTGTGCTAGTAGTAAAGGCTTTCTCAACGAGGACGTGCTTTCCGGCCTGCAGCGCGAGGCTCGCAAACTCAGCGTGGGTGTTCGTGGGCGTATTAACAACGACCAACTCAACCCGGGGGTCATGGAGAATTTCTTCAAGCGATTGATAACTGCGCGTCCCGGGATAGTCGGCCTCGATCATCCGTTTTGAACGTTCCCATGCTCCTACCAGGTTGTAACCCTTGTGTGCCTTAAGGAACGGTGCATGAAAGACTTTTCCTGACAATCCATAGGCTAGCAAAGCGGTATTGATTGTCTTCATGGTCATGAATTTATGTCCTGCCGTATGCTAGACCTCGCGCTGAAGAGGGCGAGTTAGGCACGTTGGGCCACCTCCCCCTTTCACACTGATCTCCTGTCCTTCAAATCCCAGTACCGAGCAGCCTGCAGCTTCCAGTGCCCGCCTCGTTTCAGCATTTCCTCTCACCATCATCACTTTTCGCGGAGCCAGAGCCAACACGTTGCAGCCCATGGAATCAAATTCACGGTCAGGTACTTCCACCAACCTGAACCCCCTGCCCAGCAATTCATTGCGGAAGAAAATGGGCATCAAGGGTGAATACACCACGGCCAAATCCTTATCAACGGGGCTAAGGATCGACATCAGGTGAAAGACGTCAGCGGGACCCTTGTAATGAGGAAGAGGAACCCGGATAACCGAGACACCCAACGGCTGAAGCAAGGAACTTAGTTGTTCAATGCCCGATTCATTAGTCCGGTAGGTATGTCCCACGGCCAGAGTCTTCGTGTCAAGCCACGCCACATCACCTCCTTCGACTGTACCTGGTGCCTTGATGGCGCCCAGTATGGGGATCCCTGAGGTGTGAAATGCCCTGGACTGTGCTTCAGGTTCGCTTTCGCGTGCGACCTTACCCATGTTGCAAAGAATGATGCCGCCGTCTGTGGCAATGGAAGCGTCCCGGCAATAGATTGAGTCCATGGTGACCTTTGCGTCCTCCGGAAAATAGCTCACCGCAGTTCCGGATGACTTCACCAACTCTTCAAAGCCCGCATATTCCTGTGAAGATTTCAAGCGGTCCGGTCGTGACAGGTAGTTAAGCCTCTTCCAGTCGCGATCGATAATTGAATCACTGACAAACGCGTCATCTGCACGTTTGATGAAGACAGTCAGTAGCCGGCCGAATTCTGAGTGACAGGTGATCATGGTTGCATGCCCTGATCGCCTTCATGCCGCTTACGCCGCATCCATACGTAGAAAGGTATGCCACAAAGCAGTGCGACAAAACCCCAATAAACTATTTCCTGACCTGAACCCACCACGGCCCAAACTGAATACACAAAGGCCATCGCGGCGATTATCACCTTGCTGATGGATTCCTTCTTCCAATACCGGTCCTGAAGTACGATGACGCCGTACGACGCCGCTGAAAACAAATAGGGAACAAGGACCATGATCGTAGTAAGCAGGATCATGAACGTGAACATCTCCGTTAATCCCTTGGAGAGGTTTGATAGCAGGAGGATTGTAATGAGCAGGCTTGAAATCACAAGGCCCATGTAGGGAGACTTCTTGTTATTCTCACGTCCGAAGATTTCCGGGAACATCTTGTCCTTGGCTGCGGCATAGGGTATCTGGCCCTGCAGCAGAATCCAGCCGTT
>JAYRNL010000018.1:0-5759 GCA_041912235.1 Cyclobacteriaceae bacterium | reverse complement strand
TTTGTTGCACCACCCGTTTCCAGCGGGGCCGCTGCTGGGTTACGCCATTGAGCACCGTGGAGTAGAATTTGAAATTTTGTGCCTCGATGTCCCGGTTCAGGTACGCCGCATAGGCGTCAATAAGGTTCCACGTGAGATAGGCCTTCCAGTCTTCAATGGAGTATTTACGCAGCAGGGTATTCAACGCCGCAAAGAATTCAGGCTGACCAACGATTACCGTATCGGCATTGGATATGCCCAGTTCGGCGAGCATCGCAGGCCAATCCATGCGCGGCGTCAGGGAGCGCAACCGGCGGATGGGCATCTTATTGTAGTTCTTTATCGGGTCACGCAAGGCCTCCAGCTTCCGCGATGCAGCAGCCAGATCCGTCTCGAGCATCATCACCTGGGTGGAATTTCTTCCCGCCGTTGATTCTTCCCGGCCCAAGAGCATGAACATGGCATGCATGTGCTTTACGTACTCATTGCGGATATTTTCGGTGCGCTCATCTTTATTGAAATAATAATCACGGTCACCCAATCCCAGTCCGCCTTGATTGAAAAACAAAGCATACTTGGTGCTGATCTTATCATCCTGGCCTACATAAAAACGAAAACCCGGGCCAGCCCCCAGGGTATGCTGATGAGCAATGGCCTTGACGAGAGAGGGTATGTCCCTGACCGAGTCAATGAGTTGCATCTCTTCAATAAGGGGAGACAGTCCTGCCTTTTCAATGCTGACTGTATCCATTCCCGAGGCATAGAAGTCGCCGATCTTCTGCTTGTTGCTTCCTTTCTCAGCATTCGCTTCTGCTGACCTCGTACAAATTTGCAGTATCTGAGCATTGATCGTGTCTCCGATCATCCTCCACAACCCATTCGAGTTTTCAGAAGCAGGGATGGGGTTGCGGTTGAACCAGCCCCCGTTGGCATAGCGAAAAAAATTGTCGCCGGGGCTCACCGTCGTGTCACGGTTGGTGACCAGGGGATCTGCGGGAAGTTCTGTCTTTTCCTGGAAAGGAGAACAGGCCGCGAGGAGTGCAACGGCAAGGAAGGGAATCAGATTCTTTACGTGCATAGCTGAACTTGGGTGTTTAATGGGCGCGCCTTAACACGGCGCGCTGGAGGTTGGGCATGGAATAGTTAATCACTTCCGCTCCCCCGGGCAATTTCTTCCCGGAAGTCACCTCGAAGATAAGGGCTTCACCCCTCAATTCGTAGGAAGAGGTCAACAACACGTCATGGGTTTCAAAAACGCAATACAGTTTGTCACCAAAAAGATGGTCCTGAAGTTCGATGCCGTTTCCTTCGTCTGTGACAAAGGTCTGTTTATCAGCATCCCGCACCTTGAGCGTGTAGTCCTTGGTCATCGGCAACGTCTTCGAAAGGTATTCGGTCTTCCACGACCAGGTTCCGGGTGCAACTCCCTTAGCCACAGTAAACCGGATCCGTACGCTGTCCCTGGCCGAACCGTCTTTGTATAGGATCATCATACCCTCCCAGGTTCCGGCGATGCGGTCGGGGAAAGCTTGAGCTTTCAACTCATGGGAGAGGCCCATGACAAAGCAAACGAGGAAGGCGCCAAGGCACTTAGCTGTCAAACTTGGTTGGAAGCTTTTTGTCATTTGACTTGAACTGCCGGCTTGCTCTTCTCAATCTCCAACGCTTCCCGGTTCTTCAGTCTTCCACGAAGCGCCAAGGCAACCGGGCCCGGCTTACCCGTACCGATCGGCTTGTCGTCAACCCGGACGATAGGCAGTATTTCCTTTGTCGTGCTCGTGAGGAATGCCTCGGCAGCGCCATAGACTTCGTCGAGCGTCACGGTTCGCTCCTCCACCTCATACATCTTGCTTGCCTCCTCCAGGACCCTCATCCGGGTAATTCCATGCAGAATGAATTGATCGGGCGTCACTACGCTGCCCTTCTTCGTAACCAGAAAAAAATTGCAGCGGGGGAACTCAGAAACCATTCCGTCCCGATGGTAAAGCACATCGGCGGCCTGGGCTTGTTTGACCTTTTGCTGGAGCCAAACACCCATGATGTAGTTGATGGTCTTCACTTCAGGGATGTCTCGCCGGTAGGGATAGGTGATGATACGTATTCCCTGGTCGACCTGGGATTCGGAAGGAAGCACGAGCGGATGCTGCGAGACGAGCAGGTTGCCGTCAACGGTTGAATAGGCGTCGGGCGAACAGCCTCCGGTGAAGATGATCTTCATGCCGGCGTCCGCGAGGTTGTTTGAACGAATCAATTCACTGATGACCGCTTTCAGTTGCTCACGGTCGATTACGCCTTTAAGGCCCATAACTTCCGCGGACCGGTAAAACCGGTTCAGGTAGTCGTCAAGGTAAAGCGGAACAAACTCCTTGACTCTGAAGAAATCAAAAATGCCATAGCCGCGCTGAATGGCCAGGTCGCTGACATGGAGCCGCGCATGCTCCAAGGGAAGAAATTCACCATTCAGGTATGCGTTCATCAGGGCTTTAGTTGGCTATATTTTTTCAATATCGGAATCACTTTATCCAATGGCAAGGCCTCGATGCGGCGGTCATCTTTTCCTATAACCGTCGTTGCCTTGAATAACGAGTTAAGAATAGCCTCTTCCGTGGCCTCAATCACCGCCAGAAACAAGGGCGACATGGAGTCATTGGTTAGCACCGTTTGAGTTAGCGTCCTGTCTTTAGCGTTGAAAGGTATGCGCAGGGACGGATGAGTTGAGAAGGCAATCACGTAATCGCCGCTTCCATTCGATCCGATGCCTCCGGTCTTACCCAGACCCAGGAGGGCCCGTTGCGCCAGCCTCTTCAGGTTGCGCGCATCAACAGGAGCGTCTGTTGCCACCACGATCATGCATGAGCCGTCTGGCGTGTCGTTCAGTTGATCGCTGAGATAATATTTCTTTAGCTCCTTGCCTACCGGCGCACCATTGATCTGGAGCACCCCGCCAAAGTTGGACTGCACCAGCACGCCCACCGTGTAGCCGCCCATCGATTCAGGAAGCTTTCGCGACGAGGTACCGATGCCGCCTTTGAACCCAAAGCACACCGTGCCTGTCCCGGCACCCACACCACCCTCTTCGACAGGTCCTTCCGTGGCAGCCTTTAGAGCCTGTATGACGTGCTCCTTCTTAACCGGCCGTGCGCGGATATCATTTAGATCGCCATCATTAGTCTCCCCTACCACCGCATTGACGGACTGGACCTGCTCATTCCCGGGAAGCGAAAGCGTGTATTCAACGAGCGACTCCACAGCCGTGCCTACAGCCAATGTGTTGGTCAGCACAATGGGAGTCTCGAGGTTGCCCAGTTCTTCCACCTGGGTGCTCCCGGTCAATTTGCCAAAACCATTGCCCACATGAATTGCCGCAGGCACCTTCTGCTGAAACAAGTTGCCGTCGTGGGGCAGGATGGCGGTGACGCCTGTACGAATCGAGTTGCCGGATATCAAGGTAACATGTCCCACCTTCACGCCTGGAACATCCGTTATCGCATTAAGTGACCCTGCAGGAAGTACACCCACCCGAACACCCAGGTCACGGAGATTTTTGCGGTCCTGGGCCATCGAGGACAGGCATAGTAGGATCAGGAATAGAAACAAGGTGTTCCGCATGTTTCTCATTTCGCCAGCACGAGGTATCCCCAGGCGGGGAGTTCAACGATATCATCACCCTTCAATTCCCGGCGTTGGTTGCCGAATACATCGTTGTAGGTTCCGCGGAAATACTGAGACTTCAGCGTTGAACGCACAGACTTTCCGCTGAAGTTGATTATGGTTATCACCCGCATTCCATTCTTCTCGCGGGCAAAAGATATTACCTCCGCAGGCGTGCTGTTCACGATTCGTTCCATCACCCCGCCATACTCGCCATTCCAAAGTGCCTGGTTGTCGTGCTTGAGGGCAAATAGCGTCGTGTACAATTGAGCGAAGGGATGCTCTTTCCATTCTATCTGATCTTTTTCAAAGAACGACAAGGACCGGTTCAGCCCTGCCTCCTGGCCACTGTATATCAGCGGCATTCCATTGACAGTGCACGTTAAGACCATGCAGGCCGGCAAGGCATCTCCAAAGTTGGAGACAGGATTGCCCTCCCAGGAGTTCTTGTCGTGGTTGTCCGTAAAGGTCATGCGATACGCGTCATGGGGGAAGGTGTTGACATCATGAGCCATGTATTCAGTAAGACTTCCGGCGCCATGCCCTCCCGATGTGGCCAACTTCATCTTTTCCCATAAGCTCCAGGCGTACGACATGTCGAAGGCCCGTTTGTGAATGTCCCTTGATTCCCATTCAGCCAGCATGAACACCGGTTTGATCGCATCGAGTTCTGCCCGCAGGTTGTCCCAGAAATCGACCGGAATAAATCCAGCCACATCGCAGCGATACCCGTCAATGTCCGTCTCCTTCACCCAATATTTCATTACCTCGGTCATGTACTTCCGAAGTCCGGGCTGATCGAAGTCAAAGTCAATCACATCATCCCAGTCGTACCACGGTGTGGGCTGAAAATCACCTTCCGGGGTGCGGGTATACCACTCTGGATGTTCCGTCGCCAGCGGATTGTCCCAGGCAGAATGGTTGGCGACCCAATCGATGATCACGTACATCCCCATTTGATGGATCTTGTTGACCAGTGACCTGAATTCAGCCATCGTTCCAAACTCCGGGTTGACGGCATAATAGTCCTTCACCGAATAGTAACTTCCCTTCGAACCCTTCCTGTTCTTCTCTCCGATCGGATGAATCGGCATTAACCACAGGATATCAACGCCCAGTGCTTTCAGGCGTGGCAGGTGTGCTTCGAAAGCTTTGAAGTCCCCTTCGGGGGTGAACTGGCGAATATTCACCTCATAGATGGTGGCATTCCGGCTCCATTCCGGGTGCTTTAGCTCGACATAGCGTTTCGGAGCATAGGGGTCCGGTGAAGTCTTTTTTTCCGGCTGCGTATGACAGGCTGTGAATACGCAGAGGATAAGGGCAGCGACTGTCTTATGCATCATCGATCAATTCGTGACACGTGAAGTTACTTGATAATCCGTCACGATGCATGATTCCCGAAAGTCAGTGCAACCTGTCGGGCGAATCGCTTACCGGATGCGGTACCCGAGCATGATTCCCGGTCCGCCATAACTCGAATTGTAGTTGGCATAATCGCCCAGCAAGCCACGACCAAAGCCATAATAGACTTCCGCAGAGATCTTGTTGATACGATAGCCCAGTCCTGCCGTGACGTTTACACCTGAACCGACATCAAGCTTCAATCCGCCCAGCGTCAACGCGTCTTTACCCGAAATCGGAAGCGCATAAACAAATCCGGCGTTTACGTACAAACCACGATTGGTCTCAAGGATCAGGTAACGGCGCAAGGCCAAGGTCAGGTCAATGGCCTTGTAATCTAATTTGATGGTCTTGGATGAATTCTGGGTGCTGAACGACTCAAAGGAAGGCTCGAAGGTAACAGACCACAGACCCTTGTTGGAGGGAATTACAAATTCAACTTGTACGCCCAGCTTCCACGCCATGGCGTTGTCGAGCTTGGTGGTTCCCGATGGATCGGAAACGGAGAACCCGTTGTAGGCCACGCCCGCCCGCGGCGTAATGTGGGTGGTGCTTTCCGCTTTCTCCAGCTCAACCGATTCACCCGAACCCCCCTGGCACTTGTTATATCGCTTGAAGATCTTCATGAGCGACGTGCGGTCGTAATTCAGGTTTTCAATATCCTTCTGTTGGATATCGGCGCATTTGAGATCATTGAAGAGTTGTTGCTTATACTGGTTATTGGCCTC
>JAYRNL010000017.1:0-9815 GCA_041912235.1 Cyclobacteriaceae bacterium | reverse complement strand
TGATCGGCGTCGTGGCCGACTTCAACTACTGGCCCTTGCAGACGGACATCGAACCGATGGGCATTTTTCACGTGAAGAGCGCGCGGTTGGTAGGCGATGGCTCCCGGAAGTTCATCGGCATCCGCTTCGTGGCCGACAACAGCGCCCAATGGCAATCCATGCTGAAGGAACTCCGTGAAGTTTGGAAGGTTCACGCCGGAGCCTCCCCTTTTGAGCACCAGTTTGTTGATGACAATTTCTCCAAATCATTCAAGACGGAAGAACAGTTTGGCAAAGCCTTGACCGTGCTGGCTGGTCTTGCCATGCTAATCGCCAGCCTGGGACTCCTGGGCATGATCGTCTTCTCGCTGGAACTGCGCACCAAGGAAATCGGAATCCGGAAAGTCGCCGGCGCATCCGTTTGGAATATCCTACAACTTATCACCTCGAGTTACGCGTATATCATTATTGCTGCCTTTGCCATCGGCGCGCCGATCTCGTGGTGGATGATGAATCAGTGGCTCGGAACGTTTGCCTACCGGATAAATCCTTCGCCATGGCTATTTGCCGCTGTCGGTATGGGCACGTTGGCCATTGCCGTAGGCATAACCAGTTATCACGCGGTGAAATCCGCGTTGACCAATCCTGTCGATGTACTGAAGGATGAGTAACCTACCCTAAAGCTGGTCGTCGAATGGCCGCCACGAGACCGCCAAGCACGACCACCAGCAGCACCCAGGATGACGCCAGGGTGATGGTATTGCCCACGGTGTATGGCTTGGGCTCGAACTTCATCTCGATGGTTTTGGCACCCGCGGGCACTTGCAACGCACGAAGCACATAATTGGCCCGAAGCAATTCCGCCTCCTTGCCGTCGATAAAGGCATGCCACCCCTTGGGGTAATAGATCTCTGAAAAGACCACCAGTCCGCCGGAGGATGAACTAACCTCGTACTTCATCACGTTGGGTTTGTGCTCCACCAGCTTCACCGTAGCTGTACTGTCATACGCAACCTGTGTCTTGATGGTAAACTTGGACTGATCAATAACCGCTGTCACTTTGGTATCTATTTCTTCCACGACCTTCAGTTCTTCCGTGGGGTTATTGACCGCTCTTACTTCTTTCACAAACCATGCGGGGCCATTCGCATCAGGGTTGGGAATGATATTGCCTTCTTCCCCGCCGTAGGTGATGTATTTTACATTGAGCATGTTGAGTACGCCGTAATTGGCAAAGTTGGCTGTACCCTGGCGGAGACCATTGATCATTTCTTCAGTCTCTTTTGAAATGCAGGAATCAACCAGGTCCTGGTACCGGCGAAGTTTTGCGCCGTGGTAACCGCCAATGGAGTTGTGGTAGTAGGAAGCGGTTGCATCGCTCATCGACCCTTGAATATCATATACCCGGTAGTAGGACTGGTCGCGCATGATGGCCTGGTCGGCATTGGTCAAGGCAAAAGCGGCAGGGCGCTTGCGCTGAAAATTGTCTTTGGCAAGGTAGCGCCTGTCCACGAGCGTCATGTCGATAAGCGTCAGCGCCGTCAGGGCGATGGTGAGCATATAGGGCTTAATCCATTGGCGTACTGTCGCGAACACCAGGCCCAGCGCAATCGATGCGAACCAGAACGAACGCCAGGCATCGGATTCCAACAGCGCCATGCGATCATTACGAAGCGCTGTTCGAAACCACACGGGTAGGTCTGCTTCTCCTGCCTTCAGAAAAGACCCAAACCCGCCGGTCACGGCAATGATCAGGCACAGCGCGGGAATAACCGTCACCCAAAGAAATTTCCTCTGCACCTCCTTGTTCCAGGGTTGACTGAGCAATTTCTCCAGCCCCAGCAGGCCCAGCAAAGGCATGGCCAGTAAGGGCATGATGAGCGTGAAGGTGACCGACCGGAACTTGTTGTACCCAGGGAAGTAGTCGAACAGAAAGTAGTTGAACGCGGCAAAGTTGCTGCCCCAGCTCAGCACGATGCCCAGCCCGGCAATCGCCGCCAACCACGCCACGTACTTCCTTTCGGCAAATGCCAGTCCCACCACAAACAACAAACAGGTGACGGCTCCCGCATAGTACGGCGCCGACAGCCGCTGAGGTCCCCAGTAAGCCGAAGTGTAGCGCGCCAGCTGATTGGCCATCTCATTGCTTCCTGAATTAACGAGAGCCTGGTAGGATTCGCTCTTCTCATTTTGGTAGAAGAAATCCGCGCTGGCGCCTCCGTAATAATTGGGAATCAGCAGGGTCATCGGCTCATCGATGGCGTTGCTGAACTCAAAAGCGTACGACTTGCCCAGCCCGTCGGTATCGGCCGACCGGCTATCCTTCAACTCGGAGGGTCCGCGAATCGAGTACCTGCTATATTCCGTGATGGCCCAGAACTGACCGAAGAACGTGCCGGCAGCAATCAGTACCGCCGGAACCAGGATGACGATGTTCTTAAAAAATTCGGGCATGCGCTTTTCTTTCACCGCCAGAAGAAGCTGCATGAGTCCATAACCCGCCACGATGATCATTAAATAGTAGGTCATCTGGAGGTGATTCTCCCGCAGGTGAAAGGCCATGCCCGCCGCGGTCACGGCAAAACCCAACATTCGTTTTCCTGAAAAGGTGAGGTGAATGCCCGCGATTACCAGGGGCATGAAGGCGATGGCGCCGATGCGGGCGTTATGACCCGCGAGGAGGCCGATGATGTGAAAGGAAGACAAGCCAAAGGCAACGGCACCCGCCATGGCCAGGTAAGGGCGAATCTTGAACGTCAGCAGCAGGATGTAATAGCAGATGAAAGCCAGGAAGATGTTGGCCACGGGATGCGGGAGGAACAGCGACATGACCTTCTTCATCCCGACCACCACTCCATCGCTCCACTGGAGATTAACGAGATACGCGGGCATCCCGCTGAACATGGCGCCGGCCCAAAGCCCTTCTTCGCCGGTGGCTTCCCGGAAATCCCGCAAGGCCTTGCTGGAACCCAGGTGCTGTTGGATGTCATATTGATTGATCACCTTGTTCTCAAAGAACACCGGACTGAAGATGATCACCGTAACCAGCAGGAAGAGCAGGATGGCCAGGAGGTGTGGCAGGACATCCTTGGCGAAGTTGATTTTCATGAACGATAAATTGGCGTGCAAAATAGGAAGGATTGATGACATTGCCCCGCCGTTCATGCGCCGCTGTCCACCAGGATTCGACAAAATCTCTATCTTCACTCAGTCAAACAATTCCCCATGAAACCATCGCTCCTGTCCCTGGGTTTGTTCCTCGTATTTTTCTCCTGTCAACAGCCCGGAAAGGTGGCGTATGATGTGAAGGTGGAAGAAGCGGCAGTGCGTGCTGTAATTGATGCAGCCCAGATTGCCTGGAACAACGGCGACCTGGAAGGTTTCATGGAGAGCTACTGGAAGTCGGATTCTCTGCAGTTCTACAGTAAACGCGGCCTCAATCACGGATGGCAGGAGGCGCTGGACGGCTACAAGCGGGGCTACCCGGACTTGTCGTCGATGGGCACGCTGCACTTTGACATTGTCTCCGTGACGCCCATCGGCGAGGTGGGGTTTATCGTTCTTGGAAAGTACACGGTCACGCGCGTAGATAACACGCTGGAGGGGACGTTTACGTTAATCTTCAAAAAGAAGGATGGACGGTGGGTGGCGGTGTATGATCATACGTGCTAGGTTCAATAGGTCAACGTTCAACAGTTCAACGTTCGACAGGTCAATCTTGACTAAAGCCCGACTAATGCTCATCTAGAGGCAACTTCGTCCTCAGCGGGCCATTTCTTCCCGCACAAAATTCATGAGCTCGCGGATATAGGGTTTACTGAAATCGAACTTGATGCCCGCCGCGTTGTAGATCTCAGGGATGGTTGTGAGGTTGCCCAACTTCAGGGCGCGTTGGTAGCCGGCAAGGCCTTCCGTTTTGTTCCGGCGGTAGTTTCTCCACATGGCAATCGCACCTAACTGCGCCATGCCGTACTCGATGTAGTAGAAGGGCACTTCATACAAATGCAGCTGCTTTTGCCAGAGGTAATTGCGCGCTTCTTCGAGTTCCGACCAGTCGGTCACCGTATCGGCAAATTCCTGGTAGACGATATTCCACCGTTGTTTGCGCTGATCGGGTGTGTGCGTGGGGTGTTCGTACACCCAGTGCTGAAACTTGTCGATGGTGGCCACCCACGGAAGTGTTTCAATGATATCTTCCAGTTGCTCCTGGCGCGCACGAGTCAGGTCCTGGGGATTGCTGAAAAACACATCCCATTGATCCATGGAAAGCAGCTCCATCGACATGGAGGCGAGTTCGGCCACTTCCATGGGCGGGTTCTTGAAGTCGGCAAGCGCCAGGTCCTTGGTAAGAAAATTGTGCACGGCATGGCCGCCTTCGTGCATAAGCGTAGTCATGTCGCGCATGGTGGAGGTGGCGTTCATGAATATGAACGGGATGCCAATCTCCGCCAGCGGATAGTTGTACCCTCCGGGAGCTTTGCCCTTTCTGGATTCAAGGTCGAGGTGTCCCATGGCTTCCATGGTCGAAAGGCATTCACCCAGGAACGGATCCAGGCGGCGGAACGCTTCTATCCCTTTTGCCGTCAGGTCCTTTCCGCCGGCGAAGGCTTTCAATGGTGGCCTCCCCTCGGCGTCAACGGCCTTGTCCCAGGGACGCAATGAAGTGAGTTTCATCTGAGCCTTCCGGTTTTCGGCGAGCTCTTCCAACAGGGGCACCACTTCCGAGGAAATCGAATCGTGGAAATCGAAACAATCCTTCGGTGTATAGTCAAAACGTCCGTAGGACTTAAACATGTAGTCACGGAAGTTGCCAAAGCCTGCCTGAGTGGCAACCCGATGGCGCAGGTCAATGAGTTTAGTGTACAACTCATCCAGTGTCTCCTTGTCCTTGAGTCGGCGGGCCGTGATCAGGCGGTAGACTTCCTCCCTCACCGAACGATCAGTTTCTTGCAACAGTACAGAAGCCTGTTGCATGGTAAGCTCCTGCCCTTTCCAGGCGATGGTCATGGCGCCGTTGAGTTGGGCGTACTTCTGTGACTCGAGGTTGATCTGGGTGAACAGCGGAACGTTCTCCTCGCGAAAAATCTCGATGTCCTTCTTCAGGTTTCGGATGAGGATGAAAAATCCTTCCTCGCCGGCAAGTTCCTTGAGGTACGGTGACTCCGCCGCCTTACGGTTGAGCTGGTCGGACACCGGGGCGATTTGCGGCTGGATGTTCTCGACGAAGTCCTGGTAGCGTTGCAGAAGCGCCTTGTCTTCCGTATAGCAGGTCATCTTGATATAGCGCCAGCCCAGGTCCTCGCTGATGGCCGATTCCAGTTCGCTGCGGTCGCGGAACCAGCGGCGCAGGTCGTCAGCGGAGTTGATGCTGCGGTTGGCCAGGTTATCGAACCAGGGCTTTAGCTCGTCCCAGGTGGTGACCGTAAATGACTCAGTGATAAACTGGCGCGGGGGGCGCTGAGGGAGTGTGGTGGATGGCATAAGGGCAAAAGCGCAAGATAAGACTCCAAACCCTATTCATTCTTCACTCTTGATTCTTCATTTTTCAATCTTCATTCTTCATTATCTCTCCCCACCCACTGGCCCATAGAAAAACACCCACGTCGCAAAGTCCTTGGTAAACTTCTCAAACCGGTGCTCCACGCCCGCCGGGACGAAAATGAAATTGCCCGGTTTGAACTTTGTCCGTTGGGTACCATTGAAGAACGTACCTGTGCCCGAGGCGATTATGTAGACTTCATCGCGGTTGTGGGGCTCCTGCTTATCGACCTTGTCGGGTTTGTAGAATTCCACTACCAGCGACCCGTGCTTGAACAGTTCGACGAATACAGATTTGCTCTTTTTCAGCAATTGAGATGCTGTGTCAATAGAAATTTCTCTTTTCATAGTAGTTGGAAAAGCAGGAATCGGGTAAGGCTTGCCAAATCTCAATACTTGATCGAATTCCCGATATCCAAGACAGGCTTGCGCTTCAGGTTGTTGAGGGCTTCCTGGAAAGGGGGATATTCCTTTTTCATCTTGTCGTAGACAGGATCATTGAAGCCATTATATCGATTGAAATCCGGGTACTGCTGATTCAATTGGATGAGCTTTGCTGTTGCTTCCCGGTACTCGCCGAAAAGCATGTGTACGAACAGTTGGTCGATCAGTTTGAATGCCATGTTTTCCAAGAGCGATGCCATGGTTACAACTTTATTGTCAAATGGGCGGCCACTGGCTTCCGTTTCAAATTATTCAACGCTTCCTGGAAGGGTGGGTATCTCTGCTTGATTCGGTCGAATAATTCGCGTTCAAACCAAACATAGTCCTGAAGGTCAGGGAAATCGTTGTTCAATTGGACAAGGGTCTTCGTTGCTTGCTCGTCCTTCTTAAAGACAGTATAAGCAAAAATATCAAACTTGATTTTGGCCGTGAGCGTCTCCTTGTCTCCTTCGTGGCTGTAAGAACTAAAAGCACCCTCGTTTATTTTCAGAGCCTGTTCAATGTCCTTTGCTAAGAAAAGCTTTGCCATGATGTCTGTAGTGTCTGCCTTAAGCGTCAACCTGGCATAATACCTTGCGGAATCAATCTGCTCAAGAAACCAGTATGCGAAAGCTAGTCCTCTTGGGTTCTTCTCCTTCAATGAAAGCCTTTTGAACTCCCCCCAGTCTCTGGATTTTGCTGCTTTCATGCGAGCAAACTCATTGCCAGCATCCTTTTTCAGTTCTTCTGGAAGCTGATCAAGGGGAAAGCGACCCTCTGACGCTCGCCATACCACCGGTAAAGCGGTCGCTCTATTTCTCAATAACTCCCATGACTTCATGGCTGCCTTGACACAATTCTCATCGTCACCCATACTGCCAAACACATTCGCAAGGTTATCCCAAGCATTGACATGCCCGGGGTCCAGTGCCACCGCCTTCTCCGCGTAACGAAGTGCGAGGTCAAATTGCTGTTGTCGCCGGTAAATCCCTGACAGCGACCCCGGCACAAACTGGTTGTCCGGATCATCTTCAAGGACTTGAAGAAATAGCGCCGCGGCTTTATCATATTGATGCAACACCCTGTACGCAAACTGGGCTTGTATGAATTTTTTTTGCCAACTATTGGGAATATGCTGGTTAACAAAATTCACTTCTTTACGAATCTTAGCCTCCAGATCCGGATAGTATTCATTCAACAGGACAAAGCACTCGATTTCAATCAGGCCGACCCACGCATCCCTGTATAATGAATCCAGTTTTATGGCCTCTTCAAATTGACCAATGGCAGGTGCATACAAGTCATTGTATTGGCCTGGTTGGAGTGATGATGTGCCCAGGTACAATTCCGTACCCCGTATATAATGGGCGTAGGCTCCCAGGCTATTTGTCGGTAAACCGCTGTCTTTTAGCACCGAATTGTCGCTCGTAAACCGCTGGAGAACGGCGCCGGCGATGCGGGCCTGTACCTGGAAAACATCAGCCAACTCACCTTCAAAGGGCAACGACCAGACGGCCAGCCCTGTGGATGCGTCAATCAACTCGACATCGACTTTGATCTTTTCACCAGCCTTTTGATACAATCCTGATAGCAAATAGTCCACGTTCAGCTCGGCACCGATTTCCTTTGGTGTCTTCTTCGTATCGGTGTATGTCAGCGTAGCCTGCAGGGACGAAATACTACGAAACAGTTTACTCATCGAGAGCTTGGTGCGGATTTCAGAGGCCATCCCTACGCCATAGTAGTTGAGTTCCTCGGAACCGGTAAAATTCCGGAAGGGCAAAACAGCCACGCCCGAGGTCCCGGGATCTTTCAACACACTGAATTTCGGCAGCACTAAAAAGTAAGCCATCACTGCAAGGAGAAGCACGGCAATGGAGCCTGCGGCAATCCACTTCCTGCCTGAATTGCCCGGAACCGGCAGCTTGTTTGAAAAAGACTTTTGACCAGCTTTTGTTTCTTCCGGGGCCTTCCCTTCTGACTTCTTCATCCCGCCAATGATCTCCTTGATGGAATTGGCCACCTTGTTGATCTGGTCGCGGTAGTAGGTCTTGTTGAGGTTGTCCTGCGGATGATCCTCCGTTGTCCGCAACGGTCTGTTGACGCCCGCCGATTTGTAAATAAAATCGATCGACCGCATGGGTCCGCCAAGTTCACCTTCGAACAGTTTCTTGTCGTCCTCATCCAGGTCGTGAATCTTCACCGGAAGGATCCGGCTGATGACATTGCCATTGGCCAAGCGGATATCTCTGCCAAAGGCATCCGATTTCGCCAGTTGGTTGAATGCCCGAAACTCATACTCCCAGGCAAAGCATTTCGGGTCGCAGTACGTCTGTGAAATGATAGGAATGAAAATCAAACACTTCAGTTTTCCCTCCAGGCTGGCGCCGACCTGGTGCGTCTCCAGCAGTCCATCGTGGGGATTGGCGTCGAAGTAGATGGAGACGTCTTCCTTGAACGTAGCCTCAAGTTCCTTCTTCAGGTTGGCCACGAACTCCCCTACCCAGCCGTCATACTTGTTGTCCTTCTGACGGTAACTGATAAAAATGTCGTACTCGAAACCGGGAAGGATGGAGGACATTGTCAAATATACTCAATGGGGTGCAGAGGGAATAATCTGGCTCAAAGGGGTGTGGTGCGATTCCTTGGCCCGATTCAATGGCACCAACCAAAATTCGTCTACCGTTACTTTTCTTAAATTGTGATACTATGAGTACCACCTCCTTCTTCCAATTGGCAGCGGGCTTCATCGCACTTACGTTCATCGCCTACCTGCTGCTGTATCGAATGGTAAATCGCGGCATCGCCCAAACGGACTGGTCGGATGATCGCAAGCGTAGTATCCGTCAGCGGTTCCTCCTGGGCATTCTTCTATGGCCCGCTTTCCTCCTGATCGTGTCCGCCACCGGGTTCTTTGAAGACTTCACCTCCTTCCCTCCCCGAATCATGATAGTGCTCGGGCTCCCGCTGGTCATTGTCCTCTGGGCAGTGTTTTCCAATCCGATGAAAGAGTTGCTCCCCCTTATTCCTGCCCGCAGCCTGATCCGGCTGCAATTCTTCCGTGTGTTCGTTGAATTGCTGATTTGGGCAGCCTTCGTGCAGAACCAGCTTCCCATTCAAATGACTTTTGAAGGCCGCAACCTGGATGTCATCTCCGGGCTGCTTGCACCCTTTGTCGCCTACTTCTTCGCCACCAGCCGAAAGGTGCAATACCTCTATAATTTCATGGGGCTTGCCCTCCTCATCAACATCGTCACGATCGCCATCCTCTCCCTGCCTACCCCGTTCCGCTACTTCATGAATGAACCCGCCAATGTGCTCGTAGCCAGGTTCCCGTTCATTCTCCTCCCCGGCATGCTCGTGCCGCTGGCGTATGGCTTGCACTTCCTGTCATTGAGGCAACTCGGCCTGAAGAATTAGCACCAGACAGATCGCCGTAATTAGAATATTGTTCACTGTTTTCAATCAGACGAGCAGGCAAAATATTCCTACTTTTATTACTGAATAATTCACCCTATGAACAAACTGCTCACCGTCGCACTGTTTGCCCTGAGCATCACCACGCTGGCCCAAAAGAAACCGGTTAGCGACCTCGACAAGAAAGTCAAAGAATTCGATGCCTACACCCAGGCAGCGCTGAAACAATGGGAAGTGCCGGGAGCCGGTGTTGCGGTCATCAAGGATGGCCAGGTGATCTACCTGAAAGCGTTTGGTGTCCGTGACCTGAATACAGGCGCGCCAGCCACGACGGAAACGCTGTTCTCCATCGGTTCAACCACCAAAGCCATGACGGCCACCTGCCTCGCCATGCTCGTCGACGAGGGCAAGCTGAATTGGGATGATCCGGTAGTCAAGTACCTGCCGGAATTTCAACT
>JAYRNL010000016.1:0-28689 GCA_041912235.1 Cyclobacteriaceae bacterium | reverse complement strand
TTCACGAACAGCTCGGGCTTGCTGCCACGCGCGCAAGCTGTAAACCCCCGCCATGATCCCGACAAACGCCAGGTTCGTCAGGCCGATCGCGCGAAGAGCGCCAACCGTTGCAATCAACGACGGAGATTGTGTCTCAAGATTTCCAAATGCCGTGAGGGCGCCGGCCAAGGGCTCGACGACGAGCCTGGGAAAAAACCCAATCACCGTGATGGCCAATCCCAGCAGTGCCAACGGGGTAATCATTGTCCACGGAATCCGATGGTAGGTCACCGGATGAAAAGACCGTCGTGAACCCAGAAAGGTCAGGCCAAACGCCTTCGTGAAGCAATACACACAAAGTCCGCCGATCAGGACCAGGCTAACCAGGCTGGCCAGTCCGGCGAGAGACATCGCAAAAGTGGCATGGGTGAAATTCACCAGAATGCCGTTGTAGATCAGGAATTCGGAAATGAATCCGTTGAAGGGTGGAATTCCACTGATGGCAATCGCACCGACGAGAAAAGCCATGGAGGTGGCGCGGGCATGGTGAACAATGCCGCCTAACTCGTCCATATTCACCGTTCCTGTGGCATGATGGATATTTCCTGTGGTAAAGAACAGCAGTGACTTGAACAAGGCATGATTGACACAGTGAAGCAGAGCGCCGGCCATGCCCAGCACCGCCAGCGCCGCATCCTGGTTGGCCATGCCCAGGATTGACAGGCCGATCCCAATGCCGATAATGCCTATGTTTTCAACGCTGTGGTAGGCCAGCAACCGCTTCAGGTCATGTTGCATGATGGCAAGGATAACACCAACCAGCCCGGAAACTATGCCTACGCCAAGTACTATGCTTCCGATCAATTCCTGGTCGGCACTCAGGAAGGAAGTTACCCGGAGGATTCCGTAAATGCCCATCTTGATCATAACACCGCTCATGATGCCCGACACGTGGGAAGGGGCGGCGGGGTGCGCCTTGGGCAGCCAGGTATGCAGGGGGATAAATCCAGCTTTGATGCCGAAGCCTGCAAAGAAGATCAGGAATACTATGGTGTTGGAATGTGAGGCGAAGTAAGGTCCCAGCGCATGGAACGACATTTCACCCGTGGCATCCTTGACGACAAGGAATCCAAACATGATCAAGGCAAAGCCCAGGTGCATCTGCAGCAGGTAATTAATGCCCGTTCGCAGGGTTGTCTCCTTCTGGCCTTCAAAAATGACAAGGATGAAGGAAGTCAGTGACATCAGCTCCCAGGCAAGGAGAAAGCTCAGTCCATCACCCATGGCGGTGACCAGCACCATGGAGGCGTTAAGCCACAGCAGGCTGAAGAAATGTAGCGAGATGATCACATCTCTCTTTTTGGCGATGGAGGGCCCGAGGTAGCCGCCGGCATACAACACACCGGCAAGGCAGACAAAATCAAGCAGCAGGATGAAAAAGGCACTGAGTTTGTCGATGGTCATTACGATTTCGCCGCTCCAGGTGGAAATTCCGAGGGGCACCGTTACCACGTCGGTGCCGAAGAAGGCGTCCATGGCCCAGGTGCCGGTGGAGATGATGAGTAATACCTGCAAGAAGAGGGTAATCGCATATTTCATCCGCTTGGGCACAAAAAACAAAGCGAACGAAAGGAGAAGGGATGCATTAAACAGCAGGCTCATGGCTGAAGGATTTTACAGGGAACTGAAATGGGTTAGTGGATTGGCTCGTAACTGTCGGCGGAGAACCGTTACCCGTCGGACGCTGACTATTGATTGCGTGCTGGTCCCAGGCACTCAATCCTCCAAATCAGATAAGATAATTGCAGTAGTAGGTATACCTGGGTACGGCCAGCCCAGCGGCATACAGGTAGTGCTTGCTGTGAAGGTGTTGGTGTGTTTGCAAAGACACTGGTCGAACTGCAGCACCAACCCGGCGATCAACAGGAATTACGTTATCCCTCCAATCCCGCTCTTCATTTTGCTCGGCCAGCAAGTTGCCCAACACCTGGATTTCGTGCCGAGCAAGGTCTGACTGATGATTGAACGATGCTTCAAACTTCTGCTGAAAGAAAGATGCCAGGGCTACATACTCTGACGAGAAGAGTAACAACAATAACGCAGTCAATACTGGTTGAACGGCTCTCAGCATAGGCGGAGGGATGCTTAACAAATGTCATCAAAAACACCGTGCCCCGCAAAAAGGACGCTCCGGGTTAGTTGAGGCCTTTATGACTCTTGAGGAAACGTTTCAGGCTGTTGATTTCACGGTCCGTTATGACGGGAAAGTTGGCTATCCTCAAGGTGGATGTTTTGTATTCGCCATACCCGTTTCCCAACAGGTAACCATGTTGTTTGGCTGCTGCTTTTAATCTTTCCAGGTACGCAGTCTCTCCCGATACAGTGATGACGGTGCTCGAGCGAACGTTCTTGCTGGTAATCAATGGTTGCAGAAAAGGATGGGCCTCCATAAAACTGAACCAGTTGTTGGCTCGTGCTTTCGTAATGGCTCCGGTCTCGGAAATGACCTTCATTTTATGGAGTGCTTGGTTGAGCAGGTAAATACCCAGAACGTTGGGCGTATGTGTGGTTTGCCAGGAATGCATCATTTCCTGCATAAACAATACACTATTATAATGGAGTCTGTCCCCGACAGCCGCTGCCCTTTCCAGGGCCAGGGGACTGCATATCAGCAGGGCCAGGCCAGCCGGCAGGCCGAAACACTTTTGCACGGAGGCAAACCAAATGTCGGCTTTTCTAAAATTGAGTTCTATCCCCGCCATCGAGGAAGTCGCATCAACAGCGATAAGCGGATCAGGATGCGTCCTTCGGATGACATCAAGCTTCGATGGAGTCACTGAAGAACCATTGGAGGTCTCATTCTGGGTGATGCAAAGGAGGTCATCGACGCCGGGGCGGATATTCCCCAGTTCAAGCGGTTGTTGGAGATGGAAAGGGAATTCCTGCGCCTCCGGTCGGAGCTTCTTGGTGTATTGATACCATTTCCGGCCAAAAGCGCCGTTATAGCAGTGGATGCTTCGGCGTTGAACAAATGATTGTGCAATGATCTCCCAGCATTCGGTCGCCGATGAGACGAAGAAGGTGGTGTAGGTACGGGGAACCTTGAGTTTTTGGCGGAGCTGCAGTACGGTGTCTTCTGCCAATTGCATGAACTCCGTGCTGCGATGATTCATGCTGAGAATACCTTTTTTCGCCGCCTTGGCGGTCCATCGGGGAACCTCGTCGTGCACCCGTGATGGACCGGGATAGAAACTTACCATAACCTCAAGCCGTACGATTCATCAGGTAGACAAGGGCAAGCACATAGCCCTGCAACCCAAAGCCGCTGATCAGCCCTGCGCATTGTGCGGAGATGAGGCTTCGGTGACGGAATTCCTCCCGCGCATAGATGTTTGAAATATGAACTTCCACCACCGGAGCGGAAATAGCCGCGATGGCGTCGTGGATGGCGACGGAGGTGTGGGTGTAGGCGCCCGCATTCAAAATGATTCCGTCGTATGAAAATCCAACGTCCTGCAGCTGGTTGATGATCTCACCTTCGACGTTGGATTGGAAATAGTGGAGTTCGATCTGTGGAAAGCTTTGTTGCAGCGTTTGAAAGAATGTTTCGAAAGCCTGCGTCCCGTAGACCTCCGGCTCACGTTTACCAAGCAGATTGAGATTGGGACCGTTGATAATCTGAATTCTCATCGATCAATTGGTTTTATGCTTGACGGGCAGGTAAATGAATATGTCATGTACCGACTTGCGAAGGAGCAGATCCATCTCGACCGTTTCATCGAGATCCTTGGTGGCCCACCCGCGCCACAAGAGCTTCCCGGTTTTCAAATCGTACATCTCGATAATAAGTGTTCCTTGTTTGAAGTAGTTGGCGGTCACTTCACCTCCGGCCACCGGCACCGTGCCACCCATGTAATAACCAGGCGCGCCGTAATAACCAGGCGATCCAACGCCAAAGCCAACACTGACTGATGGAGATTGGGAGTAACGCACGTGGTCTTCCAGTCGGGTATCAAACATGAATACCGCGTCAGGACTCTGGGTGTTGACAGCAAAACCTTTTGCCTTCAGTTCCTGGTCTGCGTACGACTGTATCGATCCGCCATAGAGCTTATCATCGCGGCGGTGCCCCAATGCGGTGTCTCCGGGCGCCACCCAGGCATAAGATCTGTACGCTTTCAAGTCAACACCTTTGGCTTTCCAGGAAGAGGTGTGAATTCCATCCGCACACGATGAGAGCATTATGCCTGCAACACCGACAAAAAACAAAAACTTAATGGACATGGTAACGATTGGGTTAGCGATCTTTGGCAAATGTCGCGAAATAATCAGGCTATAGGAAAGGCATGAGCAGGAAATCCTGGGACCGGGATATCAAGGAGTTTGGCAATTACCTTAAACTGGAAAGGTCGTTGTCGCAAAATTCTATTGAAGCCTACCTTCGTGATGTAACCAAGCTCGCTGAGTTTGTTGAGCTGCGTTTTGATGGGACTCAACCTGAAGAAATGACGTACCGTCAGCTTCAGGGGTTTCTGAAATTCCTGAATGAGTTGGGCATGAGTGCGCACAGTCAGGCCCGGATTCTTTCCGGTGTAAAGGGGTTCTTCAAGTACTTGCTTTTTGAAGAGCGGATGGACAAGGATCCCACGGCGCTGCTGGAAGGCCCCCGCCTTGGCCGGCGGCTGCCTGATACGCTGGATTACAATGAGATCGTTCGCCTGCTGGAGGCCATTGATTTGTCAACTCCGGAGGGCGGAAGAAACCGCGCGATGCTGGAGGTGTTGTACAGTTCGGGCCTTCGGGTTTCTGAACTGGTAGAACTCAGAATCCCGAATATCTACTTTGACCTGGGGTTCCTTCGCGTGGTGGGGAAAGGCAACAAGGAGCGGCTCGTTCCCATTGGCAAGGATGCGATGAAGTACCTTCGGATTTACCTGCAGGACATCAGGGTTCACGTTCCGGTTCAAAAAGGCTTTGAGAGTCATGCCTTTCTCAACAAGGCAGGGAAGAAGATTTCCCGGGTGACGGTTTTCCTCGTGATCAAAGCGCTGGCTGCGAAAATTGGCCTAAAGAAGAGCATAAGCCCGCACACATTCAGGCATTCGTTTGCCACGCACCTGATTGAAGGCGGGGCCGATTTGCGGGCTGTGCAGGAGATGCTTGGACATGAGTCCATAACTACCACCGAAATCTATACCCACCTCGACAGGGACTACCTGCGCCAGGTGATTCGGGAGTTTCACCCCAGGCACTGACCCGGAAGAAATTCATCCAAAGAGTTTGTATCTTGGTCAATGGCCCGGTGGCTGGTCATCCTCTTCTTTGTTGATTTTTTAGGGTCCAATGCCCAAGGGATCGATGTTGACTATGATATGAAGCGCGACTTCTCCGTTTACCGGTCATTCCGTTTGGGCGAAGGCGAGGTGATAACGCCCAAGGAAAAGCAGAAGTCATCGTCGAAAGAACTTCAGGGCTGGATTAAGGCCGCCATTCAGGAGAAACTCAAAGAAAAGGGATTAGTTGAGTCGGATTCTTCAGCCGACCTCATCGCCACCTACCTGATTGGCTCCAAGGAAGAGCAGGAAGATATTAACCTGGGCATCCAATTGCTGGGTGGGATCAGCAGCAATTCACCGTCTACCGACCCTCACCGGCCAAACAAAACCTGGTCAAGAAACTACAGTCTGGGAAAAATTATCATCGATCTCGCAGACCGGGGCGGTACCGTGGTTTGGAGAATCAAGGCATCCACGGAAAACACGGAAGCAGACAGCAAAGGCATTATCGATGAAGTCGTCCGGGTGGGGTTCAAGAAATTTTCCACTAAACCCAAAAAGAAGTAGGTCGCAGTCTTTGTGGGTAAATATTGGTGATCGGTCCTCATAAACCCCTTTCCCTTTCTTAACTTTGTTACATGCGTCTGCTCACCCTTATCTCCATGTTGTTGGCTGTTGTAACCACCTTTGGCCAGGATATTAATGTCGAGTACGACAAGAACAGGGACCTGTCTCATTTCAAATCGTTTACCCTGGGTTCAGGAGAAATCATCACACCCAAGGACCGCCGGACAGGAAACGAAGCGAAGCTCCACGAGTGGGTCAAGACAGCCATCTCCAACGAATTGAAAGGGAAGGGCCTTCAACAGCTGGATTCTGCCGGCGATCTCCTTGCCACCTATGTGATTGGCACCCAGCAGCGGACGGACTTTAGTCAGTTGGGCCCGCTGGGTGTCTCACCGGACAATAGCAGTCAAACCTGGAGCCGAGATTACCAATTGGGGAGTTTGATTATCGATCTCAATGACAAGAACCACAACCTGATCTGGCGGATAAACGCTACCACCAATGCGGCGGCCATGGACATCCATGTGCTCATCGACCAGGTGGTGTCTGCCGGATTCAAGAAATTCTCCCTGAAGCCCAAAAAGGAGAAGAAGAAAAAATAGTCATGTACAAGGCGCTGATCCGTCCGCTGCTCTTCCTGCTGAGTCCGGAGCGTGCGCATCATTTCACGTTTGCCTGTCTTAAGCTGTTTTGTGCCATCCCCGGAATCAAGGGCCTTCTTAATTCCCACTACATGGTAGAAGACCCCAAACTTGAACGGGAGCTTTTTGGAATCAAGTTCAGAAACCCGGTCGGCTTGGCGGCTGGCTTTGACAAAGACGCACGGCTGGTGGATGAGCTGGGGTGTTTTGGGTTTGGATTCATTGAAATCGGTACGGTAACGCCACAGGCTCAACCGGGAAATGATCCCCCTCGTTTGTTTCGGTTGCCGGCAGATCAGGCGCTCATCAACCGAATGGGTTTCAACAACGAAGGTGTTTCAGAAGCAACTAGAAGGCTTCGCAAGCGAACATCGAAAATCATTGTTGGCGGGAATGTTGGAAAAAACAAGATTACGCCAAACGAAGACGCGGAGGAGGATTATGCATCCTGCATGGAAGCCCTGTATCCCTACGTGGATTATTTTGTGATCAATGTCAGTTCACCCAATACGCCGGGCCTCCGGTCACTTCAGGAAAAGGGACCGCTGAAAAAGTTAATGATGAGGGTGAAATCGATCGCCCGATCCAAGGAAGTGGAAAAACCTATTCTGTTGAAAATTGCCCCCGACCTGGGTGACGAGCAACTCGACGACGTGGTTGAGATCCTCAAAACCACAGGGACAGATGGTGTAATTGCCACCAACACGACTATCTCACGGGATGGACTTCGGACGCCACAGGCCGAAGTCATATCCGTGGGTGCGGGTGGGCTAAGCGGACTGCCCCTGCGCGAGCGGTCAACGGAAGTAATCCGATACCTGCGGGCCAAGCTGGGCAATGGATTTCCAATTATCGGCGTAGGCGGGATCATGACGCCGGCTGCCGCCAGGGAAAAACTGGATGCGGGCGCAGACTTGATTCAGGTATATACCGGATTTATCTATGAAGGTCCGTCCTTCGTCAAGCGCATCAACAACCACCTGTTGAGTGACACATTCAATAAGTAAGATCCAGGTCTGAGAGGATGGGTTCTCTTGGAAGTTGATCGTGAACGAATCGAAGCAACTCGGGTGCACCTTGTATAAGCAATTTATCGGACGGGTGATTCAGGAATGTTGAGGTTACATCCAACTGCGGATACTTTTCAACGACCCGGACCAATTGCCGGGTGGCTTCCGAATAATCCTTGTTCCACAGGTAAGCCATAACCCGTTGGATGTCAAATTCTGCCATTGCCTCTGGTGTTTGCCTGGAGGGTGGTTTGGCAATTTCCAGAGCACGTTGAATCTGCCCGTCAAACAGCAGATAGGTTGTGGTGTCAACCTCCTTAAGAACAAAGGCTTGACGGAAGTAATACTTCATGGAGTCAGTGTTTCCATTCAACCGGTGCATAAGCGACAACAGAACATTCGCACTGGATGGAATTAACCGCGCCTGTTGAGCCATCGCTTTCCAGTCATGTTTCTCGAGGGCAAGAAAGTACCTGGCTTGCGGATTCGATTTCAGATTATCGGGCAGTTGATCAAGGGGATACCCGGTTGCCAAAGCCGACTCTATAATATAGCCTGCAAGTGTCTTGGCTGAAGTCAAACTCCAGCCTTTGAGAAGCACGGGCATTGTATGCTTATGATCGCCAGCCATCTTCAGGATCAGGCCCAGGCTAAGCCAATGCGTGCCACGGGCGGGATTGATTCTTACCAGTCGACTTCCATAGCGAGCCGCCTCTTCCAACTGAAGGTTTCTTCTGTATAGGGTTGAAAGCGCGTAACACGCATGCTCATTGTTTGGATTCTGATTCAGAACATCCTGCATCAGTCGGGTGGCTTCGGGGAGGTCGTCTTTGACGCGGTAGGCATATTGGCCCCAAACCATTTTATGCTGCCAGGTAGAATCCGGAAAGCGCCGGGTAAATTCACGAAGGTGGGCTTCGATTGATTTTCGGTTTTGTTCTGTTTGTTGGTCTCCCTGGAAAACAAAGCATTCGACGTTGATCAGGTCAGCCCAAGCATCAAGAAATCCAGAATCGTAGGCTATCGCCTTCTTGAATTGCTCCATAATCGGCGGGTAGGGAGCATACCAATTACCGGAATCAGCGATGGCGACTTCCATGAGTTGCTTTCCTTTCACGTAGTGCAGGTAAGCGTCGCTGTTATTGGTCGACGTGTAGGAATCTATGGCTTTGGAAGAAAATCGACTTATAACTGCTTGCGCGATGGCATGCTGAATTTCATCGATGCGGCTGATATCTCCTTCGAAGGGAAAAGACCACAAAGCCTCGCCATTGGCAGAGCGAACAAGCTCGATTTCAACGGCCAGTCGGCTGCCCGTCTTCCGATAGACGCCGGAGATCAGGTAGTCGACACCTAGTTCCTTTCCGATTTGCGTTACGGGACTACTTGAATGCTCATAACTCAATGAAGCCCTGAGGCTGCTGATGAACTTGAATTGCTTACTGGTAGAGAATTGGGTGATGATTGAGGATGCGATCCCCACTCCGTAGTAGTCCAGGTTTGAATCGCCGGTACCGTTCTTGAAGGGGAGTACGGCAATGCCCGAAGCCGCGGGGTCATCGACCGGTTCCTTTGTTGAGCCTGATAATTTCCATAATGAAACAAGACTGAGCCCCAGGATAATCAGGACTGCAATACCCAGCCTGATTTTTCGTGACGATAAGCGTTCCGTTGATTGAGCAGGATTTGTCAGGAGTGGACCTGTCCCCGGGGCAACTTTCATGGCCTGGACCAGTTCCTTAATACTGTTGGCAACTTTGTTAACCTGATTTCGGTAGTCTGTTCTATTCAGGTTTTCATGGCGGATGTCGGATGGCAGAAGCGGGCGGTTCACCCCGGGTTCGCGATAGATGAATTGAATTGCCCTCATTGCCCCTCCAATTTCTTGCTCAACCTGGCTGCGATCACTCGGGTCGAGCTCGTGAATCTGAATGGGGAGTATTCGGCTGGCCACGTTGCCATTGCCGAGTGGGATGTCACGGCCAAATTGATCGGCTTGCGCCATTCGATTAAACGCACAGAATTCATGCTGCCAGGCAAAACTCCGGATGTCGCAATAGGTCTGGGAAATAATCGGTATGAAGATGAGGCATTTCAATTTCCCTTCAAGGCTCTTGTCAACGTGATGGGTTTCCAGCAGCCCGTCGTGAGGGTTCTGGTCGAAATAAATGGACAGGTCTTCCTTCAGGGTGGCTGCCAGCTCCCTTTGGAGATTGGACACAAATTCAGTTACCCACCCGTCGTATTGATTGTCTTTCTGACGGTAGGAAATAAAAATGTCGCAGGCATATCCGGGCACCAGGGAGGGCATGATCAAATATAATAAAAGGTAAGGAGGCGAAGAGGCGCAACGTATTGAAAGACAAGGGCATCGGGGAAATGGGTCCCCTCTTGCGTTCGATAAATTTCCCCGACTGAAACCTTCTCCTTCTGAAATAGTTACAATACATTGAATGCCCAAAGAAAACAATCAAATCATTATGAAAATCAACCAGTTAGTCACTGTCTTCGCTATTTTCTGTGCTTCGGCGGCCCAGGCTCAGACCGTTGACGAAATCGTGAACAAGTATTTTGAGAATACCGGCGGCCGTGCCAAATGGAGCGCCCTCCAGGGATTGAAGATCTCCGCCAAACTCAATCAGGGCGGTATGGAGATACCCCTGGAAATGTACCAGTTCAAAGACGGCAAAGCCATGCAGGTGGTAACCTTCCAGGGAAAAGAAATCAAGCAGGGTGTCTATGATGGAACTACGCTCTGGTCGCACAACTTCATGAATATGAAGGCTGAAAAAAGTGATGCCGAGGCGACCGCCAACTACCAGTTGGAGATCGGAGAGTTTCCGGATGTGTGGCTCACCTACAAGGAGCGTGGCCTGACCGCTGAATTCCTCGGCAAGGAGACCATCGATGGAACCGAGACGTACAAGATCAAACTCACCAAGAAGCCCATCATGGTGGACGGAAAGCCTGCGGATAACATCTCCTTCTATTTCTTCGACGCAGAGAGTTATGTTCCGCTGATGATCGAGAGTGAAATCAAGTCGGGCCCTGCCAAAGGAATGGTAAGCCAAGTCAAGTTCAGCGACTACCAGGAAGTGGGAGGCATCATGATGCCCTTCTCCATGACCCAGGGTGCCAAAGGCGGCGGCAGCCAGCCGATTACAATCACCAACATCGAATTGAATCCCAAAGTGGATGCGGCGGCTTTCAAATATCCGGAAGGCAACTAACCTGATCGAATTTATATACAAGGGCCGGCGTTAAAGTCAGCCCTTGTTTTTTTCTACCTCAATAATCACCATGCTTATGACGAAACGACAATTACTTACCGCACTTACGTTCTGCATTACGTTTGCCGCGCTGGCACAAAACCAGCAGCAAGCCGATGCGGTGACCAAGGGCAAGGAGCTCTTTGGCGACTTGCGCGCACGGCATATCGGGCCCGCCCTGATGAGTGGTCGCACCACCGACATCGAACTTCATCCAAAAAATGACCGAATCATTTACGCCGGCACAGCCGGTGGTGGCGTTTGGAAGAGCACAAACGGCGGTGCCACGTTTAATCCCATATTTGACGACTATTGCCAATCCATTGGCGCCGTGGAGATCGACCCCTCCAACCCTGATAATGTAGTGTATGTCGGAACAGGTGAAGTGTGGACACGCAATAGCGTGTCCGTTGGCGATGGACTCTACAAGACCGTCGACGGCGGATCCACCTGGAACAAGATCGGGTTCGAAAAGTCAGAACGAATTGCGGGCATCCAGGTTAACCCGAAGAATCCGAATGAGATTTACGTAGCGGTGCTGGGCCCGTTGTGGAGCGACAGCGAAGAGCGCGGCCTGTATAAAACGATAGATGGCGGGAAGACATGGAGCAAGATTCTTTATGTCGACAAAACCACGGGAGCCAGCGATCTTACGCTTGACCCCAAAGACCCGAATATTGTGTATGTGGCGTTTTGGCAAGTACGGCGTTTGCCCTGGGTATTCAATTCAGGAGGCGTGAACAGCGGGTTGTACAAATCCACCGATGGCGGCAAGACGTTCAACAAGATTCACAATGGTTTCCCTCCCGGTAAGCTCGGACGACTTGCTATTGCGGTCGCGCCTTCTAACCCGAATATTCTCTACACGGTCATTGAAGGGGAGAAAGACGAACGCAAGGGCCTTTACCGCAGCGATGACGCCGGAGCCAACTGGAAGCAGTTGAACAATGACTTCGGAATCGTGGTGCGTCCGTTCTATTTCTCCCGCCTCGAAGTGGATCCGAGAAACCCGGATGTTGTGGTGAAAGCCGGTTTGCTGGGTTCCATCTCCCGGGATGGAGGCAAGACGTTCAAGAACCTCGGGCCCAATCACTCTGATGTTCATGATATCGTGTTTGATATCGGGAACTCCGACCGCATGTATATCGCCACGGATGGAGGCATCTACCGCTCCTGGGATGGCGGCACTACGCTGGAAATCGTGGAGAACATTCCTGTGTCGCAGTTCTACCATGTGAGCGTGGACAATGAGGAACCGTACAATGTATATGGAGGTCTTCAGGACAATGGATGTTGGTTTGGCCCTTCCAAATCACCGGGTGGTATAGAAGCTAAAGATTGGGTGCGTGTCGGCGTGGGTGACGGTTACCGCGTCTACAGCCACCCGACCAAACGGCTCATCTATTCTGAGATGCAAGGTGCTGAGAATGTTTGGCGCTTCGATCCCGCCAAGGACCAGGCGAAGACCATTCAGCCCCTCGCAGGGAAAGGTGATCCTAAGCTTCGCTTCAACTGGAATGCTTCGCTGGCTGTTAGCCCTACGGTTGCAGACCGTGTCTACATCGGCAGCCAATTCGTTCACCGTTCTGATGATATGGGTGATACATGGGTAAAGATCTCTCCGGACCTTACCACCAACGATCCGGCCAAGCAAAACCAGGAAGATTCCGGCGGCTTGTCACGCGACAACTCCGGCGCTGAAAATCACTGCACCGTATTTACGATCGCTGAGTCGCCCCTGGATGCCAATGTGGTTTGGGCGGGTACGGATGACGGCAATTTGCAGCTGACCAAGGATGGCGGCAAGACATGGACAAACCTCATTGCCAATGTGCCCGGTCTCCCGAAAGGCACGATGGTGTATCATATTGAGGCCAGCGTGTTCAACAAGGCCAACGCCTATGTCGTTTTCACGGGCTATCAGACCGGAGACCAGACGCCCTATGTCTACAAGACGACCGACTTTGGGGCAACCTGGAAGTCGTTGGTGACCCCTGAGATTTATGGTTTTGCGCGCAACATCCAGGAGGATTACGTGAATGAGAACCTGCTCTTCCTCGGCACCGAATTCGGGCTCTATATCTCCTTGAACGGCGGCCAGAACTGGTATAAGTTCACCAACAACATGCCTTCGGCCAACGTGCACTTCATTGAACTTCACAAGAAGACGAACGACCTGATCCTGGCCACCCACGGCCGCGGTATCATCATCATTGATGACATCAGCATCCTGCGTCAGCTGACGCCTGAGAATATGGACAAGGAGTTATACTTCTTCAAGACGAAGGCTGCCGTGATTCCGGAGGATAATGGATTCGGAGGAGCCAGTACCGAAACACAATTCATCGGCGAAAACCCAAGCACTTCGGCAAAGATTATCTACCACCTGAAGAAGCGCCACGTGCTGGGCAAGATGACACTGGAGATCCAGGATGCCAATGGCAATAGGATCACCGAAATCGGACCGGGCAAGGCCAAAGGGATTAACGTAGTGAACTGGAATTTCACGACGAAGCCGCCCAAAGTTGCCACGGGCAAAACCTTCACCTTCGGTGGGTTCACGACGCCCCGGGTACCCGCCGGCACCTACAAGGTGGTCATCCAGAAGGGTAAGGAAACCTATACCAACGACCTCATCGTAGAATACGACAGCAAGTCGTTGATATCCCTGGCCGACCGCAAAGCCCAGGAGGCGGCTACCAAGAAGATGTTCGACATGTCGCAGGAATTGGCGTACCTGGTGTACACCATGGATGAATACCTGAAAATGGCCGAGCAGGCAAAAGCTAAAAACCCCAAGGCGATTGATCCCATGATCAAGGACTTCAACAAGCTGAAGGAAACCCTGGTAGTGACCAAAGGCGACAATTATGTGGGTGCTGCGGAGCCACAGCTTCGTGAAAAAATGACGGACCTCTACGCCAAGGTGGCGCAGAGTTACTACAAGCCCAACCAGGCGGAGCTTTCGAACATGGAGGCCATTGAATCGCGCTTCACTACAGCCAAGGATGATTACAAAAAACTCAAGGACAAGTACCTGCCCAAGCTTAATTCGGTCTTAAGCAAAGACAAGCTTCAGCCGATAGTGCTGAAGACTTATGAAGAGTATTTGCAGATGCCGTAGAATTATTTTACCGTTCTGCAGAAAGGCTGCCTGAAAAGGGCGGCCTTTCTTTTTTGTACAAGATGTAAGATCAGGCATCAATACGTTTTCAATCCCCGATCATGAAAGTCAAGTACGTGCAGGGCTAGGCCCAACGTGATCTCGTGAGTGGTAAAGTTGAGATTGGATGAACCCGTAGGGAGCTCAAAGACATAGCCCAGTCTGAACTTGTCGACGACCACTTGTGCGAGAACACCGTACGTGTTGAAATTGCGGGTGAAGAGGCCTCCGGTGTATTTTTCCTTGAAGGTGAAGCTGGCGTTAATATCGTAGGACATCGGACTTCCTTGCGTGTACCGCATGAGTACCGAAGGTTTGAAGCGAACGTTTTCATTGAAGAGCCAGGCATAAGAACCGAAGAGATAGTAGGCCTGTTTGTAGAGTTCAATGGATTGACCGCCCTGGCTTACCGTAGCGGGCAGCAGTCGGGGTACTGAAATACCCACCATGTAATTGTCACTCTTCAAGAGCAGTCCTACGCCGGTGTTGAACTTGGTTTCGGTAAGTTGGTAGAAAGCCGGATCACCGGGATCGCGGATGGTGAGCATGGATGGGTCCGTTTCATAGCGGATGAATCCGGTTTGCATGCCGAAGGAGAGCCAGGAATTGTCGAGTTGAATCTTGTAGGAGAACAGCCCCTGGAACTCGGTGTTCTTGTTCTCGCCGAGCTTGTCCTGTATAACCATGAGGCCTACGCCGACCTTGTTGTGATAGGCGGCCATGTGCGAAGAGAAGTTAATGGTAGTGGGATTGGCGTCCAGGCCGGCCCACTGGGTGCGGTATTGGAGCGAGGCGTTGAGCATGTTGTTGCTGCCGGCGTAGGCAGGGTTGATGGCCAGGGGGTTCATCATGTAGGAGGCGTAGATGGGATCCTGCTGGGCGAGGGAGGAATGTAGAATGCAGAATGTAAAATACAGAACGCAGATGGAGCGAAGAAGAATGCCCATACGGTTATCCAATGAGTTAGCAGGTGGAAGTTTTTTCATGGTCCTCATCGTTTGAGTGAAATGAAGCCGGTGCGTTTCGGGGCGCCGCTGGAGAATTCCAGTGAGTAGTAGTAGGTGCCTGAAGGGAGTTCTTCGCCGTTCTTGCCCAGTCCGCGAAACGCGTTGTTGGTATTGTTGTAGTTGACGGCTTCAAACACGATGCTCCCCCAACGGTTGAACAGGGTGAGTTTGTTCTGTTGTGTTTCGGGCAGCAGGTCGATGTTCTCAATAAAGAAAGTTTCGTTCTTCCCGTCGGCGTTGGGAGAGATGGCGTTGAAGATGGAGATCTCCGTCGACAGGTTAAGCGTCAGGGTCTCGATAGTGCACTTGCCTGTAAGGTCACAGACTTCAATGACGATGGTCTCAATTCCAGGAAACGGCATGCCGCTGTAATCGATGACCAGGTCCGTGCCGTCGATGGTGGCGGTGGCACCGCTGGGGAGGCCGCTGACAATCTGGAGAGTGGTAATGTCCAGGTTGTTCTCCGGATCGGAAAGTAAGGCCGAGAGGTTAATGCGGATGATACCGGGAACAAAGGGGGCCGAGACCTGGGTGACCACCACCGGGGGGCTGCAGGTTTGAACGGAGGCCACCAGGGTCACGACCGGACTTTCACACGTCCCATCGTGGATACTTACACCAAAGGTGCGATTGGAAGTCAAGGCGGGTGTGGTGTAGGCTCCGTTTACTTCACCGGTGATCAACGTCGTGCCATCGTACCAGCGGTAGTTGCCGTTCACTGATCCGCTCGCGGTAAGCACAGCCGGGTCTCCGGTGCAAGCAGGCGGGGGATTGGAAGCGTTCGGGGGCAATGGCAATGGAATTACAGTGGCGGTCGTGGACTGGCGGCCGCTTTCACAGCCGCCGATGACCACGGAGACATAGTACGTCGGGTTTGCAGTTGTTGTCAGGATGGTCGAGTATGAGTCGTTGGTTGCCCCGGCGATGGCTGTTCCTCCCGTTGGTACGGTGTACCAGCGATACTCTCCAGGTGAAGCGCCTGAGGTGCTGAACGTGAAGGAAGAGCCACTGCAGGAGGGCCCGGTTACCGTGGGTGCAGGTGGATCAACGGGGACCGGGTTAATGGTGGCTATTACCTCGGTGCGCGAGACGGTTTCGCAGGTGCCGTTATGGAGCGAGACAAAATAGGACGTGGTGGTACTGATTGATGGGGTAACAAATGTATTGTTCACCTCACCCACGAGGGGCAATCCGCCCACGGCCCCGGCATACCATCGGTAATTCCCATTGACCTCACCGGTGGCACCCAAGGTGACCGTTCCCGGTCCACAACGGAAGCTGGGAACGGCGCCCGCGGAGAGGGGGACCGTATTGACCGTGCCAACTACGGGTGTGCGCGAAGCACTCTCACAGGAAGCGATATTGATGGCGGCGTAGTAGGTGGTCGTGGCGGCCAGGGGGGAAATGGTGTAGAAGGCATTCTGTTCACCTGCGATGGCGGTCCCACCGGTGGCCGTGGTGTACCAACGGTATTCCCAGGAGGCGGCGCCGGAGACAGAGACCGTCACGGCACCAGGTCCACAGGAGCTGCCGCCGACTGGCAAGGTAGGAGGACCCGGAATGGGGTTCACCGTCAGGGTGGCCACGTTGGAGAAGACATCGGGGGCGAAGTCGCCGGAGACTTTGCAGCGGTAGTCGCCGGCGCCGAAACTGCCGGTGGTGTTGATGGAAAGCGAGGTCGTAGATGTACCGCTGAATCCGCCGCCGTCGGAAATATTGGCGTATGCCGATCCGTCAAATTTCTGCCATTGGTAGATGAGGTTTGTGGTGCCGCTGGCGCCGATTACAAATGAGGTTGTTGCACCGTCGCACACCTGGGTTGAAATGGGCTGAGGTGAGATCACGATGGTACCGGGAGGAACGACCGTGAAGTCTCCTGCACTAGTGGCGGTATTGCCGGCTACGGTCACTGTAATGGGGCCGGTTGTTGCGCCACCGGGCACCGTGACAATAAGACTGGTGGTGCTACCCGATGTTACCGCAGCCGTTGTCCCGTTAAATTTTACCAGATTGTTGCCTGGAGTTGGATCAAAGTTGGTCCCTGTAATGGTCACGGTAGTGCCGATGGGTCCGCTGCTGGGAGTGAAGCCGGTGATGGTGGGCGGAACGAGGAAGGCAAAACCCGTCAGCGTGCCCGTGCCCCCGGGAGTTGTTACTGAAACAATTCCAGAGCTTCCGGCACCAACGACCGCATCGATGGAAGTGGGAGAATTTACGGTGAATGAACTGGCGGTAGTTCCACCAAAGCTGACCGTGGTAGCGCCGATAAAATTGGTGCCGGTAATCGTCACGGTTGCGCCGGCCGCCGCACTTGTTGGGCTGAACGATGTGATGGTTGGAACACCCCCACCAAGCAGAACCTTATCATTGTGAAAAATTGAAATCAAATCGGCACCAGGACAACTAACCACCAGGTCTGGTTTGGTGTCACCATCAAGGTCGCCAATAGCAATCCGTCGGGGTCCTGCTGGTGTGACAAAGTCAACCTTGGGGAGGAATGACGACGCGTCGAGCGTGCCCAGTACGCTTACATTCTTGAACAATGAAAAAGTATTGCTTGTTTCATTGGTAACGGCAATCTCTCTTTTTCCATCACCGTCAAGATCGCCAAGAGCCGCTGAACTGGGAGCTAGTCCTGTGGATAGGGCAAATGGAAGATCGAAAGAACCAATTGTTATAGATCCCGGAGTACTGATGTTCTTGAATATGGATATGCTATTGTTACCTGGATTTGGTTTCACGATGTCCGGCCTGCCATCTCCGTCGATATCTCCAATTGCGATCCTCGCAAACCCGGTCGTGAATGGCACGGGGATGTCAATTCTTGGCCCGAAGGAGTTGGGGTTTATCAAGCCGATGGTGCTCGTATTTCTGAATATCGAGATAAACGGACCATCGTACGTTACGATCAGGTCCAATTTTCCGTCAACGTCAATGTCACTCAATGTTACGCTTGAGGCCCAGTAAGATGTGAGGATGGCTAGATTTTCACGATAACTTGATTTTACAGTTCCTAGATTGAAATTTTTATAGACGTGTGCCCTATTCTCTGTAAGGGTGACTGCGGCCATTTCCGGTTTCCCATCCCCATCAATATCCCCTACTGCAAGTCCAAAGGCCCGAAAGTTCGCCAGCGATTGGGCCGCTCCTGAAAAAAAACTTGGGTTAATGGTGCCAGTCCCGGTTATATTCCTGTTAACTGAAACCCTTCCATTGGGCAGTGAGGGTGTGTCGCACGTTGAAGCGAGGTCCAGCTTTCCATCGCCATCCATGTCGACAAGCTCAACTTCACTTGGACCGGCTCCGGAGTTGAATGCAACCAACGGCAATAGCGAGGTGGCGTTGAATGCACCCATTGTAGTGTTGTTCTGAAATACAGATACCGCTGATCCCGCTGCGTCTGCCGACGCGATGTCCGGTTTTCCGTCAGCATTGACATCGCCGATAGAAAGTCCCAGCGGGGACGACCAAGCCCCGTAACTGATCGGACTTGCAAATGAGGACGCAGTGATTATGCCATCCGTATTGAACAGGGGCGTGAAAGGTTTCGCAGAATATCCTGTAAATCCATTGACTGTAACCGAAATAGGCTGATCAGTAACTCCCGGTGGAACAGTGACCGAAATCGATGTAGGCGAGCACGAAGTCACCATGGCCCTTACTGCCCCGAAATAGACAATGTTGTTTAATGGTGTTGCACTAAAATTGGAACCACCGATGGTGACCGTTGTTCCAATGGGACCACTTGCAGGACTGAAGCCGGACACGATAGGGACCTTGGGCGGACTTCCTGTGATAAGCGCATTAATGATATAGCCTCCATTTATATATAAGAGGTCCTGCTTTCCATCTCCATCAATGTCCAAAATGGAGTGAAGCCCCCCGCCCAGGTTGGTTCCTATGTAATCATAGGTGTCCCCAAAGTCCACTTTGGGTAAGAAGGACGCGGTAGTAGGCGTACTGGTATTCTTGACAACCGAAATGCGATTGGCTGCGTAGGCCAGGTCGGGCAAGCCGTCTCCGTCCAGGTCGGCAACCTTTACAGAGAATGGTGAAGTGATCGAGATGCTCACAAGAGGGGCAAAAGAAAAGGTACCCGGAACACTGGTATTTAGAAGAACACCATTGTTCCCAATGACATCCAGTTTTTCGTCCCGGTTTATGTCGGCGAGAGCAAAAACTACAGTCCCTGAAATCAAGTCTTGCTTCGGATCAAAGGAGATGGTACCCGGAGTGCTGGTGTTCCTGAAAAATGATCCTCCTGTGGTAACCAGGTCTGGTTTTCCGTCACCGTCAATATCTCCACCATCAGCAATCGTTATGTTGGAAGATGTTGCGACGGTGACCTGTGTAGCCAGGGTAGTGGCATCGATTACACCAAATTGACTCGAATTTTTATGGATCACGAAGGCCGGTGTGTTCTGAGATCGCACCACATCGGGCCTGCCATCTCCATCTATGTCCTTGATCAGGATCCTGGTCGAATTGCCGTATGCCAGGTCCACTCTTGGTGCGAAAGTGCCAGAATTGATGATGCCAGGGACACTGGTGTTTTTGAAAATATGAAGGGTATTGCCAAAGCCATTTCCTGTCACCGCCAGCAGATCCGGCTTTCCGTCTCCATTAATATCATGAAGAGCCTCCACCAGATTCGAAACGGCAGTTGGCAGGTTTACAAATTGGCTTCCTGAGAATACCCTGAGATTGTACACGGGGAAATCCATCATCGCCGCCACAAAGTCAATTGTCCCGTCTCCATTGATATCTCCCGATACAGCTCGCCGGCTTGGCGATCCACCAGGGGTCATCGGAGTGAATGAATTGATGTCAATTGTCTGAAATGACTCAAATGTGGTAATGAACGGGACCTTGGATTCACATTGAAACTCGTTTATTGTTAGAGAAATCGGGTTGTAGGTAGCGCCAGCCGGCACGTTCACCTGCATGGTCGTTGCCGTCACACTGGAAACGGTTGCGCCCACTGCGCCAAAGCGCACGATGTTATTTACGGGAACCAGGTTGAAATTAGTCCCGGTTATGGTCACGGTTGTACCGACTGGTCCAGTAGCTGGGGAAAATCCCGTTATCGTGGGCGCTGGAGTAATAACTTGGAAATTGGTAATGGTTGTTGCCGTGTACCCCATCACTGTGACGGTGATCAAGCCCGAAATAGCGCTCCCGGGTATGTCAGCAACAATGCTTGTGGCCGTACTGCTTGTAACAGTCATCAAGGCGCCATTGATCCTGACCGTGTTATTCGCAGTTACCGGATCGAAGTTGGCACCCGTAATTGTAACCGTCGTGCCGGGGGGCCCGGACCCTGGAGAAAAACTGCTTATAGTTGGCGGGAAAACAAATGTGAAATTGGAGCCGCTGGTTGCCGTGCGGCCATCAACCGTGACTGTAATGGGGCCTGTTGTTGCGCCGGAAGGAACGGTCACAGTAATACTGGTCGAACTGCTTGCTGTCACAGTCGCTACTGTACCATTGAATTGCACCACATTGATTGCTTGCACCGGACTGAAGTTGGTTCCCGTGATCGTAATTGACTCTCCGGTAGTGCCAAGGGTTGGAGTGAAATTGGTTATGGTTGGAGCGGGGACTGCGAAAATTACAGGGTTGAAAGTGGTTATCGAGCCAACCTGAACGGTTAGGTTGCCGGTTGATGCGCCGAGCGGCACAACCACACTTAGGAAACAGCAGTTGCTTGTGTTCACCGTCGCCGGGACACCATTAAACCTGACGATGTTGTTGGCCGGCAAATCATCAAACCCGTTACCGAAGATGGATACGACCGTGCCCGCCGCGCCTGATGAAGGTGATATCGAGGAGATAGCCGACGGCGGGGTGCACGCCGCCGGAGCGGTGCGATAGGTTGTTATGGCGGCATTTGAAAAAAAATCGGAGGCGAGGACCGCGAAGTCGGACTTCCCGTCTTCATCAAAGTCACCAGCAGCCACATCTTGAATAAGGTTATAGGCCCCTGTTGGATAGCTTACGATGGAACGAAAGCCCCCCAGGCCGTCGCCAAAAATGATGGATGCTATTTTGTTGTAGAGGGGCCCTCCCGCAACAATGTCTACGTTGCCGTCGCCATCAAAATCCCCTGCTCTTAACGTACCCGGAGTTGCAAGGCCAGGTACGTAGAATCCAGTGTCGGTGGGAAATCCCCCGCTGCCATCGTTGAGTAGCAAACCCGCGACGAGACCATTGGTCGTGGAGTAAAGAATATCCCGGTGGGAATCATGATTAAAATCAATGAGGACCACATCGCTGGGTCTATTTAAAGAAATTGCTGTATAGGTGGGAAATCCTCCCGACCCGTCGTTTAGCAAGATATTTGCTGTGTAAGAAGAGGGGCAAGCGACCACCAGATCCGGCTTGAGATCTCCGTTCACGTCTCCGACAGCTATGGCACTTGGACCCGGGTCGACAGCATATTGGGTGTAGGGATTGAATGTTCCATCCCCGTTACCTCTCAGTATGGAAATGGTGCCGGAAGGATTATTATTGACTGTGATGACGTCCATTTTCCCATCCACGTCTACATCAGCCACGGTGAGTGACTGGCTCCCGGCAGTACCAGGCCCGGTACTATATTCTACTCTTGGGGCAAAACCCGTGGCATTGCTCAGGAAAACGCTGATGTTGAGATCCGTGCCATTCGCAGCGACCAGGTCTGCCTTACCGTCTGCATTCAGGTCAGCGGCAAAAATGTCCATTACGTTGCCACTCGAAGGGAATGTCCTCGGGCTGGAGAAACATCCCAGGCCTGTGCCATAGAGAACTGCAATATTCCCCGCATTGGTTGTAATGATGTCTATATTACCATCACCCGAAATGTCAGCGGTGATGATACGACTGCGCGTGAAGCCGCCGGTGCTATGATCAGTGGTTGCCGCAGGATTAAAGTATGGTGTTACAGGAACCCCAAGGAGAACATAGAACGCCGATGTGCTTCCTGACGAACTGACGATATCAGAGCGTGCATCATGGTTGATATCCGTGATGAGGAATCGCCGGGGGCCAGGGATACCCACAATGGTTGGAATTGCCGTAAATGAACCATCCCCGTTACCTGAATAAAACGAGACTGAGTTGTTGTAGGAACTGGAGGAACCAAAATCCTTGATGCCATCGGAATTGAAGTCGCAAATGGAGATGTTTTCGCCGCCGCCCACCGAGATAGCCGGATCGAAAGTTCCATTTCCAAGTCCCTTGATCCAGATAATTTCGAAGCCGTTGGAGCTTAGCAGATCGGGGATCATGTCACCATCAAAATCATCGCAAATCAGCTGACCTGTCAATCCGGAGCCGCTGAGTTGTGAGATTGTTTGAGCGAAATTGAATGTACCGGCACCCGTTCCCAGTAGTATTGTAACATCATAGCTGTCCCTGTTTTGTACTGCCAAATCCACGTTACTATCCCCATTGAAGTCTGCTGCAACAAGGTCAATCGGAAATGTCCCGGCCGTAACGGTTGACGCGGCTCCGTAGTTGAATAGGGACACTGCCCGGAAGATGTGCACTACTCCATCCGTGGCAACGGCCAGATCCTGCAAAGCGTCGCCATCGAAATCAGTGGCAACAATCTGTGAAGGAACGCCAGTCGTAGGCAACACTTGCGAGATGGTGAAGTTGCCGAGTCCATCACCAAGAAAAGTCAATACCGAGTACCCAGCCATGGTCACAGCCAGGTCAGGAATAAGATCGCCGCTCAAATCCTTCACAACCAAGTCGGTGGCTGTGCCGGCAACATCGATATCTGGCATCTGCACAAAAGTGCCGTCGCCGTTACCGATGAATACGCTCAGATAATCCCCGTTGAGAACTACGAAATCACTGTTCATGTCACCATTTAGATCCCCGTATTCAAGATTGAATGTCGATCCTGAGACCGGATAAGGAACTCTTGGTGCAAACTGGACTTGTGCGAGCCCTTCTTCAAGACAAAAAGCCAGGAGTAAAACGAATACATAAATCCCGCGAGCCAAATCGTTTATTCCTGTTTTGGAACGGCCTGTTGAAATGCGGCAATGGCATAGACTTGTCCTCATTCTCTTACCCTTTCCAAAGCAGGTGCCATCCTGGAAAAGACGTTGAATTGTGCTCTTGTCACAACTGGCTACCTGTCGTTGTCACGAAATGAAACAACAGGGTGTTTCATTTCGGAGCAATCCGAACACGGTGGAGCGCCTAGTGAAGCATTTTTCGCTATTTTCATTGACCGGTATCGATTTCGCTGGAAGCATATAAGCATCCACACCATATGCTCCTCAACCACCTCAAACTCGCCCTCCGTCTGCTGGTAAGAAGTCCATTCTTCACCTTCATTAATGTGCTGGGACTTTCCGTGGGCGTGGCCGCCTTCCTGATACTCTGGCAACATGCAACTTCTGAGTTGAAGATGGACCAGTCTCACAAGGACTATAAACGAATGGCCCGCATCGGGGGAAACTGGAACTGGAATGAAGAAGGACAGGTGGGCCACATTACCTGGGGTAACATCATGGCGCACCAATTCAATATGATCCTGAGTGATTTTTCAGAAATAGAGGATCATACGCGATTTATCCTGGAGGATTCAAAAAGGGTGTCGGTTCAAAAAAACGGTGAGCGCAAACTATACAATGAAGCGCGCATCGTCCGGGCGGATCCCAACCTCTTTGATTTCTTTGCAATTCCCCTGATTTATGGGGACATCCACAAGGCGCTCCAGAGGTCAAATGCGGTTGCCTTGTCTCGACGCACGGCGATCAAATATTTCGGCGAGATCAATCCGGTGGATCAGCTGCTCACGATTGACGACAGCACAACACTGGTGGTTTCCGCCGTCTTTGAAGACCTGCCTCATACCACACACCTTGAATTTGACCTTGTGCTGTCTAGCGTCGGCAGGGAACGAGAATGGGACGAACCGGTGATTTTTTTTACGCAGTGCTATGTAAAACTCAACCGGGAGGATGGATTTCAGGAATTAACCAGCCGAATAAATGGAAACACGGCAAAATATTGGGAAGCCATCCTGAAAATGTATCCCCAGGGATGGGGTGACATTTTTGCACAGCCGCTCGAGGAGATCGCTTTCAGTAATTTTTCGGGCGATTGGTTTGAGCCGAGGTCTCGGTTTTCGCTGGTGATTCTTGGCGTTGTGGCCGTGCTGATATTGACGATGGCCTGGATCAACTGCATCAACCTCACGATTTCGAGAACCACGAAACGACTCAAAGAAATTGCCACGCGCAAAGTTTCGGGAGCCCTGACACGTGACTTTCTGAAGCAATTCATGATTGAATCGCTGATGACAAATCTTTTGGCAATCGCATGCGCCCTCACGGCGATACAGTTGATTCGTGAGCCGCTTCATTCCATTTTCAATATTCAGATCATGGAGCCAGGTTCGATTCCCCCGGGCGACTGGATTTTGACTGGTCTTTTTGTTTGTTCTGGGATCATTATCACCGCGTTGTACCCGGCCTTGATGTCGGCTTCCTATAGTCCGCGGTCCTTGCTTTCATTCCACACAAGGCCATCCGTACGAAGCATCTTTCCTGCCCTGTTGACGACGGTTCAATACGCAGCAGCCTTTGCGCTTATTTCATGGGGATTCATCATGTATGCCCAGCTTAACTTCATTCTTCATAAGGATCTGGGAATTGACAAGGCCAATGTTATCATCCTGGATGCGCCGAATGTCAAATCAGCCACTTATGAGGCTGACTTCCATTTCTTTTTGTCACAAATTTCCAGACTTCACGAAGTCACCTACAGTCATTCAGTTTTTAGGGATGTTATAGGCAGTGGTTTTAGAATGAAACGTCCCAACCAGGAAGGATATAAGGTGATCTCTTCGAATGGCGGCATAGACGAAACGTTTATCCCCTTTTACAAGATCAAACTCTTGGCTGGACGCAATTTCAGACCCAACGACCGGGACGATGCCATCATCATCAGTCGCTACGCGGCCGAGCGCCTGAGTTACAAGGGACCTGAAGATGCTCTCGGAGGCAGAATCAAGGTAGTGAGGGGGATAAGCGATCCGCAGGCCAAACCCATGGACATGCAAATCGTCGGCGTTATCGAGGATTACCGGCTTACGACGTTCAAGAATTTCGGGGGGAACGACTCGCAAGAAGCCACGGGTAGTGGCATCTGCCTGACATTCAAAAATGCAATATTCAGGGACATGGTTCCGGAGCGTATTTCAATTCGCCTGCCCGTGAAAAATGTTGAGGAGCAAATGGCCAGGATTGAGTCCGTGTACAAGAAAGTATTTCCGGGAAGCGTTGCCAATTGGTATTTTCTGGATGATCGCATCAACGAGGCATACAGCCAGGAGAAGATTTCAAATAATCAGATTGCCTTGTTCACGGTGCTGGCCATCGGCATAGCCTGTCTGGGTCTCCTGGGCATGATATCCAACAAGGTGGAAGAGAAGACAAAGGAGATCGGGATCCGGAAGGTCCTGGGTGCGGGTATCCGGCAGATTGGCTCTGTCTTGCTTCAGACAACCCTGCGACAGGTAGTTGCAGCCGTCCTGTTGAGCATGCCGGTTGCGTACTACCTGGGTGGCCAATATTTGAAACAATATACGGAACGGATTGAATTGCAGTGGTGGCATTTTGCAGCCCCGGTAATTTTGTTGCTGCTCATTCTGTTCGCCACAATCTCCTCGGTGCTTTGGAGGGCAGCCCGTAGCAATCCGGTGGAGGCGTTGAAGTATGAATGAGCCAAATACCATTTACCGATCACCGATTACCGACCACTGACTACTGATCACGGTGCTGCTTAACTACCTCAAACTCGCCCTCCGCCTCCTGGTAAGAAATCCCTTCTTCACATTTATTAATGTGGCGGGATTGGCGGTGGGGTTTGCATCGTTTATGGTTCTTTGGAACTATTCGCAGCATGAATTAAAGAGTGATCAGTTTCACAAAGACTACGAACGAATTTACCGTCTGTATGTGCTTGGGAAATTTGCGGATGGGGATGCCATTGCCGGAGCGATTAATCCCGAAATAATAAGAAGGGCAGCGACTGATTTCAAAGAAATTGAAGAATATACAAGAATTGTCAAGCAAGATAACTTCTTTGAAGGCTCCTTGCCTCACAGGTCCCAGCTTTTCCTTTCTTCCACGAATAAGGAAAACCAACGATCATCTTTTATGGAGACGAGGATTGCCTATGCAGATCCGAATTTTTTTGATTTTTTCTCCTTTCCATTGCTCGCAGGGAACTCGCGTAGTGTTTTGTCTGAATCTAATTCAGTAGTTGTTTCTAAAAGCATGGCAAGGAAATATTTTGGAGCACACGAGCCGCTCGGTGAAGTGTTGTATATTAATGATACCATTCCACTCCAGGTAACCGGGGTGTTTGAAGATCTTCCGTCAAACACTCACCTGGTTTTTGATGTGGTCATTTCTACATTGACCATTGAAAAGTATCTCCGCCTGCCGGATTCACGGGCGTTTACCCATGGATATTTTAAGCTACAAAGGAATATTCCAGTGGTGGCTCTTGATAGCATGGTAAACGCGTATGTTCAAAAAAACTTTACGGGTACGCTTGATAGAATTTTTGGGCCAGCAAAGTACGAAGCTCACCTTCAGCCTTTGAAGGAGCTTGCCTTCAATAGGCATGGGCTTGATAGGTATGTGCCAAAATCAAGGTATTTACTTTCTGTCCTTGGCTTGGTTTCCATTTCGGTATTACTGATGGCTTGGGTGAACTACATGAATATGACCCTTTCCGCCAATCAAAAGCGAATGAAGGAATTGGCCGCCAGAAAGGCGGTGGGTGCCAATTCCATTGACTTTATACGGCAGTTTATCATTGAGGCAATGCTCCTCAATGGGGTTGCGATTCTTGTAGCCATTACCCTAATTCAATTGATCCGAACCCCTGCTCAGGTTTATTTTGGCTTCTACGTGGTCTCCTGGGGTGACATCTCTTTGACAGGCAAACTGCTCATAAGTTGCGCGACTTTGGCAGGGATAACAATTACCGGTATGTATCCGGCAATAGCAACGTTGAACGTCAGTCCCGGGGTTTTGTTTGGCGAAAAGCGTTTGGCAAAGAGCAGTTCTGGATTCAGTCACTTGCTCACCTCATTTCAGTATGGTGCTGCCATGGCCTTGATCATTTGGGCGTTTTCGGTTTACCTGCAGATAACCCACGTCTTAAATTTCAATATCGGTATCAAAAAGGATCAGGTGGTGGTTATTGATTTGCCATTTCATCAGGATTCACTACTAAGGTCACAAGTGAAGCATTTTGAAAGCCTACTTTCATCCAGCTCTTCCATAATGGATTATGCATTTAGCCATGACATGATCGGAGCCAGTGATTCCAAGTTCCTTAAACGAAACGACCGGAGTGAAGCATTTATGATGGAGTCCTATACTGTCGATGCACGCTATATTCCATTCTATGGCATAAAGCTTATTGCAGGGAGAAATTTCTTGTCCAATCACCGGGCAGACGAAAATACCGTCATTCTCAGCAGGAAAGCTATCCGGACATTAGGATTTAAAAATCCGGAGGGTGCATTAGGTGCACAAATTCTTGTGCCTCAAGATTTAGCTGGCCATTCTGATTATGCACCCTCAACGGTCATTGGTGTTTTTGAAGACTATTTTGCTGTCCCATTGTTTACTATTTATCAGGGCTATACGTCTGGCATGTCCCTATTTCCAAGCTCTTTTGACGCCTCTCCGCGGCAGGCATCCGTGAGGATTTTTCCTGGACAACTCAAAGACGCAATGAGTCAGTTGCAAGGAGAATATGTTGCAGCTTTCCCTCATGCCATCTTCAACCCGAATTTCTTGACGGATCAAATAAGTCGTGCCTATGACGAAGAAAAAATAGTGAGCAATCAAATCATTTTGTTTACGCTCATTGCCATTGGTATTGCTTGCCTGGGATTGCTGGGCATGATGAGCCACAAGGTGGTCGAGAAAACCAAAGAGATTGGAATCCGAAAAATCCTTGGAGCACGGCTCTCGAACATTGCGTACATTATTCTGAAGAGTACGGTTAACCAGATTTTCATCGCAGTCATGATCGCGCTGCCTGTGGCATATTATTTGGTACGGCAATATCTCCAGAAATATACCGAACAGATTACCCTTCAATGGTGGCAGTTTGCGTTGCCCGTAGTCATTTTGATTCTGATTATGCTCGCCACCGTAGCAACCGTAGTTTGGAAATCCGCAAAGAGCAACCCGGTGGAGGCGCTGAAGCATGAATAATATATTAACGAACGTGCGTGCTGATGTGTTGACGTTGCGACGGATCGACACTTTGGCTATTGAAAGTTGAACAATTGAGAATCATGCTCCTCAACTACCTCAAACTCGCTTACCGCATTCTTCTGAGGAATCCATTCATAGGTCTAATCAATATCCTTGGTCTATCCATTGGCTTTGCCTCCTTCTTCATTCTTTGGAATCACGCCACTTCCGGGTTAGCATCTGACACGCACCACCCGGATGCCGACCGGTCGTTCCGACTGGGTGCCATTTGGTCGTATGTGGAAGGAGGCAGTACAGGCAAAGTGACTATGGCCTACATACGTTCTTATCAGCTTGCTATGATTCGCGAGGACTTCCCGGAGATTAAGGATTACACCTGGTTGGTACAGCAAACCTATTTCATGTACAACGAGGAAACACTGGGCTATTCACATCATCTGCAGGTGGCAAGCATTGCAGATAATGGAGAACGTATCATTTTCAACGAAACGAAAGCGATCGTTGCAGCGCCCAACCTGTTTGAA
>JAYRNL010000015.1:0-5844 GCA_041912235.1 Cyclobacteriaceae bacterium | reverse complement strand
TGATAATTCTCGCCGATGGTCTCGCGAATCTTGGCTACAAACTCCTCTTCGCTTTTCACCACATCTTTGCCGAATACTTTGTCGAACAGTTCCTGGTTTACTTCGGCGGGGGTCATGTGACTGATGGAAGTGACTTTCAGGGTGTAGGAACCCTTCAGCGCTTTTGCCTCCTCTTCCGTCACATTCATGATCTGGGCAAGCACGGAGGTGTCAGAAGTAAGCTTCTCCACATCAAAAGTTACCATGTCGTCCTTTTTGAGGCCGGCGAACTTCTTTTGTTCGCTGCTTGCCAATTTGGCTATTTGAATATAGGATGACTTGGTTGCTCCGTCAGCTGTGGTGATTTCACCGAATAGGTTGTCATCGGTGCTGCTTACTTCGGGATTAATGACGTTGCCGAAGCGGCGCTTCATGTCCTCGATGGCCTCATTGACCACCTTATCGTCTACTTCGATCTGGTAAGACGTGAGCTTGGCTTTCGATGAGAGGTCGACAGCAAAGGGTTCGACCAGTCCGATCTGGAACTCAAACTCAAAGTCTTTCTGATTGTCCCAATCGATCAGCCGGGCTTTTTCCTGGTTGGGAATAGGATCGCCCAACATCGTCAGCTTCTTCTCCTTGATGTAGTCGGAAACCGAATGTGAGAGTAAATGATTTACTTCTTCCACCAGGATCGTACGGCCGTACATCTTCTTGACTACGCCAGCGGGTACTTTCCCCTGACGAAATCCTTTGATATTCATTTTGCGCGAGTACTCGCGGACTTTCTCCTCCACTTTGGGCAGGTAGTCGGTCTCGGCCAGTTGAATGCGAATAATGCCGTCGGTCGGCGTGGGTCTGTCAAGCGTAATATTCAAGGTTCTATCCGTTTAATTTCAATCGTTTAATCACCAGGACAACAAAGCACTAAATACAAGTGCGGATGGAGGGACTCGAACCCACACGCCTTTCGGCACCAGATCCTAAGTCTGGCGCGGCTGCCAATTACGCCACATCCGCATATCAATCGGGATGAGAATAATTGGGCATCCTAAGTTCTGTCCCGACGGTCAGTCGGGATGCCAATTACGCTGCATCCGCAGTAGGCCAGCAGGGAACTCTTTCCCGCCCGGAAGGAGTTCTTAGGGTATGACCCGCCGGCAAAACCTTTCAGCAACAATGTTTTTGCAAAAAGGAGTGCAAATTTAGAGATTATTCGTTAGCATAGAAGGTCTAAATGCGTTCTGCTTGGTAACTGCGGCTGTTACAGATTCGGTGGAGGAGAAAAGGGAGATAATCAACCGTTACCGGCGCCTCTTGCGCAAGTGCAAACCGGTACTAAAGGGTGATGATGCCAAGCGCATCAAGCGCGCCTTTACCCTGGCGCTGGAGGCCCATAAGGACATGCGTCGCAAGTCCGGGGAACCTTTCATTTTCCATCCGTTGAGTGTGGCGGAAATCTGCGCGGAAGAAATTGGCCTGGGCACCACCTCGATCATTGCGGCGCTCATCCACGATGTGGTTGAAGACACAGACATTGAATTGGCCGACGTCGAACGGATGTTCGGCAAAAAAATCGCCAAGATCGTCGACGGCCTTACCAAGATCCAGGGTGTATTCGAATACGGAACCTCCGCGCAGGCGGAAAATTTCCGTAAGATGCTCTTCACCCTTTCCGAAGATGTCCGAGTGATCCTCATCAAGTTGGCCGATCGTCTCCACAACATGCGTACCCTGGACAGCATGCCGCGGAACAAGCAACTGAAGATCGCCTCGGAAACCATCTACCTCTACGCCCCCCTGGCTCACCGTCTCGGGCTCAACGCCATCAAGACCGAGCTGGAGGATTTGTACCTGCGCTTTACTGATTCGGCTGTTTATACCGATATCAACAACAAGATTGATGAATCAAAAGCTTCCCGTAACAAGTTCATTAAACAGTTTGTAGCGCCGATCAAGGAGGAGTTGGACAAGCTCAAGGTGGAGTACGAAATCAAGGGCAGGCCGAAGTCTATTTTCTCCATTTACCAGAAGATGCGGAAGCAGAATATTCCATACGAGGAAGTCTACGACGTCTTCGCCATTCGCATCATTATCGATTCGCCGGTTGAGCAGGAGAAGAATTTTTGCTGGCAGGTATACTCCATAGTTACCGATTACTACACGCCAAACCCCGATCGCCTGCGCGACTGGATCAGCACGCCCAAGTCAAACGGATATGAGTCGCTGCACACCACGGTAATGGCTAAGAACGGCCATTGGGTGGAGGTCCAGATCCGCACCAAACGGATGGATGAGATTGCCGAGAAGGGATATGCGGCCCACTGGAAGTACAAGGACAGCGTCTCCAGCCAGGAGTCCAATCTCGAGAAGTGGTTGATCCGTGTTCGCGAAACGCTGGAGAAGCAGGATACCAGCGCGCTGGAGTTTGTGGATGACTTCCGGGGCAACTTGTTTACGGAAGAAGTATTTGTATTTACGCCACGGGGAGAGTTGAAAACCTTGCCTGCCGGTTCCACAGCCCTCGACTTTGCCTTCGATATTCATACCGACATCGGAGCCAAGTGCATTGGCGCCAAAGTGAACCAGAAGCTGGTACCGATAAACCATACCCTCAAGAACGGAGACCAGATTGAGATCCTCACGTCATCCAAACAGAAGCCCAAAGAGGATTGGCTCCGCTTTGTGGTTACGCAGAAGGCGAAAGCGAAAATCAAGGACCTGCTGAAGGAAGCCAGGCGAAAGATGGCCGACGAAGGCAAGGAGGTGCTCCTGCGAAAGATGAAGCAGTTAAAGATCGACGCGACTACCCACACGTTCGATCTCATGCGGCTCTACTTCAACGTCAATTCGCAGCTGGATCTGCACTATGCCGTGGCCACCGGGAAAGTGGGCCTCAACGAACTGAAACGGTTTAAGGATTACAAACCGGAAGTGCCTCGCCCTCGCGAAGAAACCAAACGGGAGGGAGAAGCGCCAGCCCCCAAGCGGGCGCCACACGAAGACATCCTGTTAATCGGCGAAGACATGGATGTGGTGGAGTATAAACTGGCAAAATGCTGCACACCCATTCCCGGCGATGAAGTTTTCGGCTTTGTGACCATGAACGAAGGGATCAAAATCCACCGTACCAATTGCACCAACGCCCCGGAGCTGCTTTCCAATCATGGGCACCGGGTTATCAAGGCCAAGTGGACTTCACAGCATGAAGTTTCTTTCCTCACGGGTTTGCGTGTGGTGGGCACCGACCGGGTCGGGCTGATTAATGATGTGTCCAAGATCATTTCCGAGGAGTTGAAAGTGAACATGAGTTCCATCTCTTTTCGTACCGATTCCGGGATTTTCGAAGGTGAGATCATGCTCTATGTCAATGATACCCGGCACCTGGACCTTCTCATCAAGAAGCTGGAAAAGGTGGAAGGGGTGGTGAAGGTTACCCGTTTCGATTCCGCTTCCCTGGCCCGGGCCTGAGGAAGCCGGATTCCTGTCGCATACGCTATATTTACCCTCGGTATGCCGCTCATTCAGAAACTCTACGACGAGGTCAGCACGATCTTCACCGCTTATCTGGAAAATCAACAGCTTCGCAAGACTCCCGAGCGATACGCCATTCTCGAAGAGATTTACTCCATGGATGGCCATTTCGATGTGGAATCGCTTTATGTAAGCATGAAGAACAAGCGATACCGGGTGAGCCGGGCCACCGTGTACAACACCCTGGATTTGCTCACCCACTGCAACCTGGTCACCAAGCATCAGTTCGGGCAGAATCAGGCCCAATACGAAAAGTCCTACGGCTCACGGCAGCACGATCACCTCATTTGCCTGGATTGCAACCAGGTGATTGAATTCTGTGATCCACGCATTCAAAATATTCAGAATACCGTGAAAGACCTGATGCAGTTTGAAGTTGCCCATCACTCATTAATTTTGTACGCCAACTGCAAAAAGGTCAACTGCGAAAACAAGAAGTCATGAATTTTGCACAAGAAATCAAATCCAATACGTTGATCCTCCGGATTTCCGGTGACCTGATCGGCGAAGACACGGGCACCCGCCTGGTCGAAGTAGTCAATGATGCGGTGAGTCACCAGGTACTTACCTGTGTGATTGACATCTGCCAGCTCAGGTACATCAACAGTTCGGGGATTGGTGTGCTCATTACCTTGCTCACCAAGTTCAGGAACAAAGGCGGCGAAGTCTACCTGATGAATCCTTCGGAGAGCGTGAAGAAGCTGCTTGCGATCACCAAGTTGAATGCTATTTTCCAGGTGGTGAAAAGCGAGAACGAAGTCATTAGTGCGGTCAAGTAGGTAATTATTACAGCTGCGCGCATGAAAGTGGATGTTCTCCTCGGTCTCCAATGGGGAGATGAAGGCAAGGGTAAGATTGTCGATGTACTGGCTCCCCGGTATGACGTGGTCGCCCGGTTCCAGGGTGGCCCTAACGCCGGTCATACGCTGGAGTTTGATGGTATTAAACATGTCCTTCATCAAATTCCGTCCGGAATTTTCAGGGACAAAACCCGGAACGTGATCGGCAACGGCGTGGTGCTTGACCCGGTTATTTTCAGGGCTGAAATTGAAAAGCTCAGCAAATACAACCTCAACGTCCGCGCCAACCTCTTTATCTCGAAGAAGGCGACACTGATCATTCCTTCACATCGCCTGCTCGACCAGGCGCAGGAGAAGGCCAAAGGCGAGAACAAGATTGGATCCACGCTCAAGGGAATCGGACCGTCTTACCAGGACAAGATCGGTCGCCAGGGATTGAGGGTTGGGGATGTGCTTTCTCATTCCTTCCGCGAAAAATTCAAAAAGCTGGTGGATGTCCATATGGACATGCTCCGGGGACATGAGGTGTCCTTTGACTGGGCCGAATTGGAGAGGCAGTTTCTGGAAGCTGTAGAGTTTCTCAAGACTTTTCAACTCATTGACAGCGAGTATTTTCTCAACAAGGAGCTTTCGGCCGGTTCGACGATTCTGGCGGAAGGGGCGCAGGGATCCTTGCTGGATATTGATTTTGGAAGTTATCCCTTCGTGACCAGTTCAAATACCGTAACGGCGGGGGCTTGCACAGGCCTTGGAATTGCGCCAAGACATGTTGGCGAGGTGTATGGAATCTTCAAGGCGTACAGCACGCGGGTGGGAAGCGGGCCATTCCCCACCGAATTACTGAATGCCGAAGGGGAGGCGATGAGGAAGGAGGGCAATGAGTTTGGATCGACAACCGGAAGGCCGCGCCGTTGCGGCTGGATTGACCTGCCTTCATTGAAATACTCGATTATGATCAACGGCGTAACGCAGTTGCTGATGATGAAGGCGGATGTCCTTAACATTTTTCCTGCGATCAAGGCTTGTGTGCGTTATCAGTTGGCCGATGGTACGGTCACCGATCAGGTCCCGTATGAGCTCATTCACGAGCGCATAACCCCTATCTATGAGGAACTGAAGGGCTGGAATTGCAGTTTGAAAGGCTTGGGTGAGAAGGAATTGCCTGTTGAATTGATTCAATACGTCGAATTTCTGGAGGGCCACCTGGGGGTTCCTATCTCCCTGATTTCCACCGGTCCAGACCGGACACAGACCATCCACCGCTTCAAGAAGTAGGCTGGGCGCCCAAAAATCTTCAAAAACCGGCATTGCTTAATTGATTTTGCCTGTTACCTTTGCACTCCCATTTGTAAAAGGGGCTTTCTGGAGCGCAGAAAGCGGTCGATGAGACCCGATTTCATGAGAAATCACGATGACCCGGACTGGCTGGGGTGACCCGGACAGGCAGGCGTCAAACGTTCATTGAATAGTTGAAGATTGATAGCGGACCCGTTGGTATTCGATAGAGGGTACCAGCGAGTCGATTCTTAGG
>JAYRNL010000014.1:0-31022 GCA_041912235.1 Cyclobacteriaceae bacterium | reverse complement strand
TGGGAGGTGGAATGAAGCAACTCTTCCCAAGTTTCGGTAAGGCCGGCCAGAAAGCGGGAGCCGGATTCAGTTAAGGTGTAGTACTTCCGCGGAGGACCTGACTTGGATTCCACCCATTTATATTCCACCAATCCGGCATTCTTCAGGCGGGTGAGGAGCGGGTAAAGGGTGCCTTCCACCACAATCATGCGCGCCGCAGTAAGCTCGTCCAACATATCGGAGGCATATACCTCGCCCCGTGAAATGATGTGGAGGATGCAATACTCCAAAATGCCCTTCCTCATCTGCACCTGCGTGTTTTCAAGATTCATACATCCACGTTTTTAAGCAGTTCTAAGCACGTATACGTAAAAGGTACTATGTATGGCCAAGTACTATTGAAAATATTTCAACTAATTTTAGAGCCCCTGAATTCCTGCCATTTTGGGCCATTTACATACCAACCTATACCACGTATTCAACTTATTAAATGGCTTGTCCTGGATGATCAGGGAGACTTTTAGAGGGTGTTTAGCGACCGCGTGCCTGCTCTTGCTGGTGGGTTCAGCCAGCGCCCAAACGTCCAATTCGTGGATCAACTTTTCGCAGTCCTACTACAAGATTCCGGTGGCCCAGGATGGCATTTATCGCCTGACGTATAATGATCTCCAGGCGGCGGGGGTTCCCGTTGCCACCATCGATCCGCGCCGCTTCAACCTGTACCACCGCGGTGCGGAGCAAGCCATCGTGGTAACAGGTCAAAGCGATGCAGTCTTTGACCCATCTGATGTCATTGAGTTCTATGGTCGAAAGAATGACGGAACGCTGGATGCCGATCTGTATGAGCCATCGTCGGATCAGCCGCACGCGTACTACAATCTCTTCACGGATACAACCGCCTATTTTCTCACCTGGAATCCGCTCCCGGTTGCCGGTAAGCGAATGGCGACGTTTTCCGAAGTCAATAATGCGGGATTGCCGGTGGAGCCCGCCCAGACCACACACCAGCTCCAGGTTTTGACCAACGAGTTCAACTTTGTCGGAGACCTGCAGACCACAACGTTCACGCAGGGGGAGGGATGGACAGGCACAACCATTTGCACCGTCTCCTCCGGCTGCACGGGCCAGCAAGATTTTCAGCTTGACAACCTGGTGGGTGGCGTTGGGTCCGCCGGCGTGCCCTCATTGAAAATCCTTCTCGCCGGCAGGGCCGAGATATTTCACAATGTGGAGATCTATGCCGGGCCCAATGCGGGCGCTTTGCGGCTGTTGGGTACGCTCAACTTTTTCATGTTCGAAACCCCCACGCTCGAAGTTCCTTTGGCCTGGACAGATATTGGCGCCGACGGAAAGATGACGGTCCGGTCAAAGATCATCGCAACCGGTGACCGTGACGTGGTGAGTGTGTCGTACGTGCGTGTTTCCATGCCCCAGGATTTCAACTTGCGCAGCCAGGATGGCAAGATCATCCAACTGGCTGAGAACCCGGGCGGGAAGTCCTACCTGGAAATGACAAATGTGCCGGTGGGCTGCACGTTGTATGACATTACCGACCCTTCGGAAGCCAGGATTATTTCTACGACTGCCATTACCGGAGGATTGGCAGCCGTTGTCAACAACACACAAAATGGCCGCACACTGCTGGTGAACAAGGCCGTGAAAACTGCGCCATTAAAAAAGGTTTCCTTTCGGCTGGTTACCCCATCCCTGCATGACTACGTAATCATCTCCCATCGCTCGTTGATGAAACCATCATCAGGATATAGTAATCCGGTTCAGGCCTATGCCGCCTACAGGGCCTCTGCCGCAGGAGGGGGGTATGACACACTCGTGATGGAGATGGATCAGCTGTATAATCAATTCAACTACGGCGAAACCTCTCCCCGTGCCATTTTTCAGTTCATGAAATTTCTTGACGCAGGTGGAGACCCGAGGTTTCTCTTTTTGATCGGCAAAGGTCTGGAAGTGAGCCTGGGCTATCATCGTAAGTCAACCCATGCGCCGGGGGACTTTCCCGACCTGGTTCCTTCTTCCGGTGTTCCCGGGAGCGACATGACCTATACGGCCGGCCTGGCAGGATCTACGTTTGAACCCGGTATTCCCGTGGGTCGTCTGACGGCGACGGACCCTTCGCAAGTTGCCGCCTACTTGAACAAGGTGAAGGAAGCGGAGGCGCTTCCCTTTGATCAATTGTGGCGAAAGGATTTACTTCATCTGAGTGGCGGAATCAACCCGGGTGAGCCGCAGCTGTTCCGGAGTTTTGTCGATGGATTCAAGGCTATCGCTGAGGATGTCTATCTCGGTGGACAGGTCCAGACGATTTCAAAACAGACCCTCAACGTCGAACTAATCAACGTGAAAGACGAGGTGAACAAAGGCCTTAGCCTCATCACTTTCTATGGGCATTCTGGTCCGGGCACCATTGATATTGACATCGGTTACGTGAGCGATCCAACATTGGGATATCAGAATGCGGGCAAATACCCGGGCTTTCTGATTAATGGGTGTAATGCAGGCCGCTTCTATGACAACCGGATGACCTTTGGTGAGGATTGGATGCTTACGGCCAACAAGGGAGCCAAGGCATTCATTGCACACAGTTCGTTTGGTTTTGTAAATGCGCTGAGGCAATACACCAATCTCTTTTACCAGGTGGCTTTCGGCGATTCCGCATTCCTTCATAAAGGTGTTGGCGAAGTGCAGAAGGAAACGGGGCGCCGGTACCTGGCCGCCTACGGCACAACAAAGCAGGCGATAACCCAGGTGCAGCAAATGGTATTGCTGGGCGACCCGGCCGTCTCAATATTTGGCACTGGCAAGCCGGATTACGAAGTCAGCGCCGGCTCTGTTTCTGTGGTTTCATTTGATAACAGCCCGGTGACGGCCCAATCCGACTCGTTCGCCATCGAATTCCGCGTGCGCAACTTCGGTCGTTCGGATCACAGGCCGATGAAGGTGCAAGTCAGACGGACGCTCAGCGATGGTACCGTACTTCTTTATGATTCGACCTATCAGTCTGTTTTCTATTCGCAAGTCCTGCGCCTGGTGATAAGAAAAGGAATTGGCAGTGCCGAATCCGGCAACAACCTCTTTGCGGTCATGCTCGATCCTGATGCTGAAATAGATGAACTCGCAGAATCCAATAACCTTAGCTCGGTAACTTTCTTTGTGCCGAGCAATGGTTCGAAGAACGTATTTCCTTCTCCCTATGCCATAGTCACCTCGCCCACGGTGCAGTTGGCATTCCAACATTCTGATATCGCTTCCGTGTCGAGAGACTTCATCCTCGAAGTGGATACTGCGGCGGCCTTCACCAGCCCTTACCTGAGCCGCAAGACCGTGACGGGTGCAGGACTGATCAAATCGGGCGTAACGCTACTGCCCAAGGACTCCCTGGTTTACTATTGGCGCACCCGTCTGGCTGCTCCACTTCCCGGCGAGAGTTCGGCATGGACCACCTCAACCTTTGCCTGCATTACGGGTTCGGGCGAAGGCTGGGCTCAACTGAAGTTTGACCAATTGAATGACAACGACACCACGGGGCTTACCTGGAGCAAGGGTACACGCCGCCTGGAATTCCTGGGTACCACGTCCGCCGTCGATGTCGTCACCTATGGAAGTGCGAATGCCAATGCGCCATCCGGTGTCTCCGTAAAAATTAACGGCGATGAATTCAATATTGCCACCCAGGGCCAACAATGTCGGAATCATACGTTAAACCTGATCGCCTTCGACAAGAGTTCCAGTGCCCCTTATGCTGGTATTCCTTTCAGCCTTTTCGATCCCCGTACCTGCGGCCGTGAGCCGCAGCTGATTAACAGCTTCACGGTCGCCGAGATGGATCAGGCCGTCAATGGTATCGGAACGTTTGTCGCTAACGTAAAGGCGAGCGACTCCGTGGTTTTGTTTTCGATCGGGGATGCGGGCTTCGCTTCCTGGACATCAAACATTAAGCAAGCGCTGGCGCAATTGGGTATCGCGGCGTCACAACTGAACACGGTTCAACCCGGCGAACCCTTTATCATTTTGGCCCGGAAAGGTAGCGCCCCCGGCACAGCGGCGGTGTTCCGCTCGCAGGTACCTCCGGTGAACGCGCAGCCTCTTTCGGTCAATGCGACTATTACCGGGCGGTATTCCTCCGGCACCGTAGCCTCATCGCTTATCGGTCCGGCCTCAGCCTGGGGACTGCTCAACGCGAATGTTCAGGGCTTGTCGGCCGTCGATGTTGACTCGATCGAAGTGATGGGCGTAACCATGCTGGGTCAGGAGTATTCGTTAAGGAGGTTTGAGCGCGGTTTGTGGCCGATTGGCGACATCGATGCAGGCCAATACCCCTACCTCCGCATCATTCTTCATACGATTGACAGCGTGGATTTGACTCCAGGCCAGTTGCGGAATTGGATAGTCACCTACACGCCGATGGCAGAGGGTGTACTCACCTATTCGGGATCGAGGGAGATGGAAAGCCTGCAGGAAGGGGAGCCGTGGACAGGCACCTATGGTTTTGCCAATATCTCCGGTCGCTCATTTGCCGACTCGCTTACCGTCCGTGCCGATGTGTTCACACGGGAGGGACGCGTTCTTGATCGTCGCCTGTTTAGAATCTTTGCCCCGTTGCCTGGCGACACGACAAGGTTTGACTTGAATGTGGACACGCGCGGAAAGGCGGGAGTCAATGACGTGACGGTCTTTGTTAACCCGCGGCTTGTGCCTGAAATGTATTATGACAACAATATTCTGCCGCTCTACGCACGGTTGGAGGTCGCAGCCGATCAGTCCGGCCCGGTATTGGATGTTACGATTGATGGTCGTCACGTAACCAACGGAGACGTGGTTTCGAAGAGCCCCGAAATCAAGGCATCAGTGATTGACCGGAATCCATTCCTGTTGAAGACGGATACTGCAGGATTCAATCTGTATCTGCGATATCCGTGTGCGGACGTAGCCAACTGTCCATTCGTCCGCATTAACTTCACCGACCCTGGACTAACCTGGAAACCGGCAACAACCAATGAAGAGTTCAGCGTGACCTATAAGCCGGCCTTACTCCTGCCCGGGGATTACGTGATGAAGATCGACGCGGCAGATGCCACGGGCAATCCCAGCGGCGAGCAACCCTACGAAGTGCATTTCTCGGTTACGGATGAGGTATCGTTCCGGGTCCTGAACGTGTACCCCAATCCATCGCCCGACAAGTTCTTCTTCAGGTTATTCATCGGCGCCGAGGTTCCCACGGACTTCCAACTGGAGATCTTTTCATCGCTCGGCAAACTGGTTATTGAGTATGGAAGCGATGCGCTGGCCCAATTGCACACGGGGACCAACAACCTGAGTATCGACGCGAAGGACGTTGCCGGGAGCCTTCTACCTGTTGGCGTCTATTTGTTCCGGTTCACCGTGGTTGTCAGTGGCCGAACGATGACCAGCACCGGTCGGATGGTGGTGATGCGCTGATTACCACTCCGCGGCGGGATCCGAACGAAACACTTCACTCATTTCTTCGAGTAACGGCTGGAGGTGGGGGCTATGTTTGCCTACGCGGCCACCGGCCACCGGAGCGATAAGTTTCCAGTCGGGAAGGTGGAGCTGGGTGGCGCTGATGATCTTTTCAACTTCATTCTTCCAGGCATTCATCAACACCTGTTCACCGTCAAACACCTTGTCGGAAATGAGCGCGTCTTCATACGGCGACACCTCAAACATTCCCAGCGCATAGGGTGCTGCCTCATCCAATGACTTCTGGAGACGGCCGATGCTTTCTTCCGTTGCGGAGCCCAATTGCTTCACCCATGTGCCGGCGTGGAGCGTGTGATACCGGAGTTCGCCCTGGACCTTTTTCGCCAGTTGGGCCAGGGGTTCGTAGGAGGATTTTGTGAGCATCGCCCAGCGCAAGGCGTCTGCGGTATCAAAAAGGAAGTGGCGGATGAGGCTGAAATCGTACTCCTGGTTGGGAAGCTCGGTGAATACGCAGTTGTGGAATTGATTGGCATTACGGGTAAAGGCGACGGTGTCGGGGGCCTGCTCTCCCAGTTGTTGCAGCAATTGAAACAGCGCGTAGCTCTGCCCAATCTTGTCCTGAGCCATCGACGAGAAAGCGATATCCTCTTCGAGGAGCGGCCCCATGCCGGTCCATTCTGAATTGCGATGCCCGAGAATCAACAGGTCATCGGCCATCTTGTACAGCAGTTCCTTGAGGGCGAGTGTGTTCATGCGTTCTTTCGTTCGAGGAATTCCTTGAGTTTGTCGCCTCCCTTGTAGTCCGACGCGTCCCGGAATTTCTTTTCGGGAAGAGTTTGCCAGAGGTTGGCCTCATCCGCCCGGGTACGACGGATGGCAGCGCTGCGGACGGCCCACACATTGAAAACAGCCTTGGTATTCAGGCAATGCTTAGCTTCCGACATGGCATGCTCCGCGCTGACAGCCATCACGGTACCCGAATGCACATGCTGTTTGCCCCGCTTGGGCAGGTGGTAAATCTCATAAGACTCCGGCGTCCCCTGGGCAGGAGAGGGTCCAATCAGGTCGTAGGCATTTTGATCACCTTCCGTCGTAGGACTCACAAAAACTTCGCGCGTGTCGACCACATAAATTTCATGGCAGGTAAACCGGCGGGTGAATGCTTCTTTGGCCAGCACAAAGGCCATCTCCAGGTTGGGCGCGTGCACGATTCCTTCGTGCTGAAAGGGTTTGCCTTCCCTGGCTTGAACAAAAACCTCAAATGAACCGAACTGATCCAGGGGTACCTTGGGGGTGATGACGCCGGGTGATCCCGGCGACGGCAGGCGATTTACTCTGGGATCAAGCGATTTCACAACTGGAAGAGGTTCACACTAGGCCAAGGGTGTAACATACGCCGCTTTGGGCGACTTGAGCGCTTCTCGCACCCACCGTCCCCGCTCTTCGGCAATCCGGCGTACTTCGAGGCGTTCTTTGTTGCACGGCCCGTCGCCGTTAATCACGCGTTTGAACTCCTCCCAATCCGGTTCAGTGTAGTCCCACCTGCCGGTTTCCGGGTTCTTCCTCAACTTCGGATCGGGAATGGTGAATCCCAATTCAAGGATCTTCGGCACGTACATGTCGAGGAACTGGTTCCTCATGTCATCATTCGAGCCCATCTTCACTTTCCATCGCATGAGCGTCTCGGTATGGACGGAGATTTTATCTGACGGTCCGAAGAAGTGCATCATGGGTGGCCACCAGCGGTTGAGGGCCTCCTGGAACATGGCGCGCTGTTTGGGAGTACCTGCCGCCAGGTAGATCACACAATGATGACCGTATTTCAGGTGAAAGGACTCCTCCGCGCAAATGCGGTCAAGGGCGCGGCAGTAGGGCCCATAACTTCCTTTCGCATTCGCCAGTTGGTTGACTATCGCTCCGGCATCGACCAGCCAGGAGATGAAGCAGCAGTCGGCCCAGGTGAATGTAGGATAGTTGAAGATGTTGGAGTACTTGGACTTGCCGGTGATGAGGTCATCGATCATCTGTTCGCGGGATTTGCCCAGTGTCTCGGCGGCGCTGTAGAGTAATTGGGCATGCCCGACTTCATCCTGCACCTTGGCCATGAGCGACATTTTGCGCTTGAAGCCCGGGGCGCGTGTAATCCAGGTGCCTTCCGGCAGCGCGCCAATGATTTCGCTGTGCGCATGCTGCTCGATCATCCGGATGAGTTGCTTGCGATAGAGCTGCGGCATCCAGTCGGAAGGTTCAATTTTCTCGCCACGGGCAATCCGGGCTTCAAATGCTGCGAGCTTCTTCGGATCCTCCTGGGCCAGGCCATCGGTCTTAATGCCCTCGAATGTGTTGCCTCCTCCGTACATAGAACAAATCGGTTGACAAGTCAGCAAAGATAACAAACAACCACCCCAAAGGTTGGCTTAGTGGTGATGATGGTCGCCGGGGCCGTGCACATGGCCATGCGCGACTTCCTCTTCCGTGGCCTTCCGGACCTCCATCACTTCCACATCAAAATTCAGGTCCACACCGGCGAGGGCGTGGTTGGCGTCGACGGTCACTTGCTCCAACCCGACATTGGTGACGGTAACCACCATGCCGTTGTTCGCATGAAACTGCATGCCTTTTTCAACTTTCTGATCGCCAAAGGCGGAACGAGGTACTTGCTGGATAAGTTTCTCGTCGCGTACCCCGTATCCCTTTTCGGGGCTGATCTTCAATTTCAGTTTGGCACCTTTTTCCTGGCCTTCCAGTCCTTCTTCCATGCCCGGAATCAGGTTGCCTTCGCCATGCAGGTAATAAAGCGGGTCGCGACCGGCGCTGCTGTCCAACACCTTACCGCTGTTGTCGGTTAACGTATAATGAATAGCGGCGACGCTGTGCTTGGTGATTTTCATGTAGTGATTATTTGCAGCAAGGTAGCAATTTCAGGGCTTGGCCCATAGGAAAAACCAAGCCGGCTGGCCGAATTACCGTCGTTGAGCATGTTCCTGATTCCATCTTGTCAGGAAGGCCAACGCTTCGTCATCAGTCAGGTTGCGAAACTCGCGATACCCTTGCGAGACCGCCTCGAACCATTCAGGAGTGAGTAGAATGACAGCGTCATCCACCAGCCGTTTGAGATCATGTTCCATGGACCGATCCGCAACCGGAGCCGCCACGACAAGTTTGCCTGCACCCTGGTGCCTGCACATGGAGATCGATGCAAAAAGTGTGGCACCTGTTGCGATGCCGTCGTCCACCAGGATAACCAGTCGGCCCTTCATGTCCGGTGGACCTTTTCCTGACCGCAACCTCGCGATCCTCCTGGTGATTTCCTTCCGTTGCGCGTCAATGACTTGTTGCATCTCCGCCTCCGTGATGAATTTCCTTGCCATTTCCGACAGGTATAGGCTGCCATCCTCAGCGACGGCGCCGAACGCGGCTTCCGGGTTGCCGGGATAACCCAGCTTCCTGGCTATGATGATTCCCAGTTCGGCGTTCAGCTTCTTTGCCACGTAATAGGCTGTCTCCACTCCACCTCTTGGAATTCCAAGGACCAAAGCCTGTTGGTTTTTGTAGCGTTGCAGCGCCTTACCCAACTCTCCGCCGGCATGTTGACGGTTCTCGAACATGGTGCTGCGAAGTTGCCATGACCAGGGCTCCGGAACTATGATACCACAAACGTAAATCCATGACCTGCGTCATGAGTGGCCGGATGCGGCTTCTTGTATCTTGGCAACTTGACCTGGAGTATGAAGTATTGGAGACCAGCCTTGTTGGTGCTTGCTTTTCTCAACCTGATCACGGGCATGCTTTCCGGACTTGGCAGGCTGGGCTGGCAGATTCCAATGCCCGAAGCGTATGCCCATCACGGAGCCATCATGGTGGGTGGATTCTTAGGAACGCTGATAGCGCTGGAAAAAGTGATTCCGCTGAAGCGCCCCTTCTTCTTCCTGGGACCTCTCCTGAGCGCTCTTAGCATCGCCGTATTTCTTCGCGGTGATTTTCACATCGCGGTGGCGATGCAGATCGGTGCAGGAATTCTTTTCCTTGGGGTCTACCTCACTTACCTGAGATCGCAATACAGCAACGAACTTGTGATGGCCCTCGTTGGCGTGTTGTGTTGGGTAATCGGCACCGGCCTATTGTTCTGGAAACAATTTTATCCCATGGTATTTCCCTGGTACATCGGGTTTCTGCTGTTCACCATTGTGGCTGAGCGGCTTGAACTGAGCCGCTTCCTCCCGGTGACGCGACGGCAGCGTCATGTGCTGTTCGGTTTCCTGGGAATATTTCTTCTTTCACTGGTACTTCCCTTTCACAAGGTCGGCAACATCCTCGCCGGTGGAGCCCTGATCTTGACAGGCTCATGGCTGCTCCGTTTTGATGTGATCCGTATCACGCTTCGGAAACAAGCGCTGGCCAGATTTACCGCGATAACGTTGCTGTGTGGTTATATAGCCTTGATTGTGGAAGGATTCATGTTGACGCTGGTTTCTCCGGAGCAACCTTTCGGCTACGACATGAGGGTTCATACGTTCTTCCTTGGCTTTGCCTTCCTGATGATCTTCGCACACGGCCCCATCATCCTGCCGGGCGTCCTGGGATTGTCAGTGAAGCCCTACCATCCCTCATTCTATTTTCCCGTTGTCCTTCTCATGTCCTCGCTCGTATTACGACTTGCCGCCGATTCCTTTTTAATTCCCATCAGCTACCGGGCGTATAGCGGATGGATTACCATGGGCGCAATTCTGCTCTACTTTGTCATGATGGCGACGGCCACGCTGCGCGCGCTCATCCATTCACGGCGTTAGCCTCATCCCGTCGTCGCGGGCAGTGACGAAAATCATTGGTAAACACCTTGAATAGTGCTCATTTTAGGGATGAGCAGGGGAGGCATTATGAAGGTCAAAACTCCACCCCAACAACTGGTTATCGCCGTACGAAGCAGCGCCTTTGCCGACAAAGGAGCTATTCCGGCCAAGTACACCTGCGACGGAAGAAACGTCAATCCTCCGCTGGACTTATCCGGCATTCCAGCCGAAGCTAAGTCCCTCGTGCTGATCATTGACGACCCGGATGCCCCGGCCGGCACCTGGCTACACTGGCTGGTTTGGAATATCCCGGTTACGCAGCATTTGGAAGAGAACCTTGTTCCGGGTGAACAAGGAGTAAATGACTTTGGACGATTAACCTATGGAGGACCCTGTCCGCCATCCGGCACCCATCGATATTATTTCAGGGTTTTTGCGCTTGACCGTTGGCTGGACCTTGAGCCGGGTTCCGCCCGTCAGCAAGTGGAAGAAGCCATGAAGGATCACCTCGTAGGATACGGGGAACTGGTAGGTCTCTATAAACGTAACCGGTAAGCATCATGAAAGACAACGAAAAACTCCCCAGTCCGATTGCCGACTATATCAAGCGGCGCTTTCGCGATGATTTCCTCTTTGAACTCAAAGGTCATCGCCAGGCAAACGGCATCCACCAGTTTACGGTGGAGGTTACCAAAGACGAATACATCCACACGCTTACGTTCAGTGAACATGGATCCTTGCTGCGGGAAGAAGCCGAGCCTGCGTTCCCTGAGGATGAGCGTGAAAGCAGAACAGTTGATGTACCCGAGTAGCACCTTCGCTAATTCTAAAAAATGAGGAAGGGCAGGGGTGGATGGAGAATCGCTGGGCTATCCATCCTTCTCTTGTTCAACCAGGCATGCCAACGAGCGGTAGTGGCCCCCTCGACGGTGACGGCAGTTGAGCCTGCCACCTCAACGGTGCTCTTGCCATCCGACTTGGCCGACTCATTATATCGAGGAGTGACCTGCCTGCGGGTGGTGGAAGCCTTTTATGTCAAGGCTAAGTTCAGGCCTGCCTGGCTGGAAATGCCGGCCTTACGGGATTCAATGGTCACCTTCATCCGTGGCGCGCGGTACTACGGGCTGCGAAGCGATGACTACCACAGTGCGGAACTGGGAAGCGCGACGGCCCAGCCGCGGCAAGACGTCTTGTTAACAGATGCATTCGTGACGATGGCCAGCGACCTGCGACGTGGCCGGGGCCAAACGGCTGAGCCCGACACACTTCTCCTTGCCCTGCTTCAATCTTCATTACTTACCGGGAATCTCGAAGGATTGCGGTGTCAGCAGCCGTTGCACTCCGGATACCGGAAGTTGATCGGCGCGATGCGGCAGGTGCTTGATTCGCTACCGCCCGAACTGCGCACCCGTGCGTTGGCAGGTGAAGCTGTCGATGGGGCGACAGACGCCGCGCTGGCCTGCATCGAGACCAACCTCCAACGGTGGCGTGAGGAAAGTCAGCCATTCCGGGGATTGTATATAGTGGTAAACGTGCCGGCATTCATGTTGTACGTCATGTCAGACGACAGCGTCGTGATGGCATCCAAAGTCATCGTGGGTGAATCGGAAACGGAGACTCCGGAATTAAGCAGCAGGGTTGAACGTATTGTCTTTTATCCCTATTGGCACGTGCCCAAAAAGATTGCAGTCAAGGAGTATCTCCCGGCCATTCAGCGGGATATCGGTGTGATCGAGGCCAACAACTTTGATGTGCTGGACCGGAATGGATCGATTTTGCGGGCTGACAGCGTACCGTGGGATACCTTCAGCAAAGACTACTTTCCGGTCTCCCTGCGGCAGCGGGAGGGTAAGGAGAACGCACTGGGCGTTATCAAGTTTGAGTTCAGGAATCCCTATGCCGTTTTTTTACACGACACCAACAACCGCCGACTCTTCCAGGGAACCAAACGCACGTTCAGCCATGGTTGCATCCGGATGGAAAAGGCTGAAGCGCTGGCCCACTTCCTGGTCACCGGGAAACTGGAGAACAAATCGAAGGAAGTGAGTAAATGGCTCGGGGCAAAAGAGCGCCACACCTTCCATCTCCGGAAACCGGTGCCCATTTACGTAAGGTATTTCACGGCGGAAGTCAGGGCTGGCAGACTGTCTTTGTTCCCTGATGTTTACGGGAAGGATAGGGCAGTACCGAAAAGATAGTGTTTCAAGATTGCTTCTGGACTACTTCTGGGTTGCTTCCGAGCGTTTCTGGATTTACTCCAGGAGTGCGCGAGAAATCAGGCGATAAGCATAAAGGCAAGCCCCGTCAATTGATGTCATTTATGGCAAGAATAATGGCATCCAATAAAACAGCCCGGTGAATTGCCGGGCTGTTTTCTCCTGAAGTACCAAAGGCGGGAATCGAACCCGCACACCCGAAGGTACACGATTTTGAGTCGTGCGCGTCTACCAGTTCCGCCACTTTGGCTTGTGGTGCAATCTGTTTTTCCGCCGGATTGCACGGCTGCCAGTGTAGCCCGTCCTGAGGTTTCCCGAAGGCTTGCCCTGAGGTTCTCGAAGGCTTGCCCTGAGGTTCTCGAAGGCTTGCCCTGAGGTTCCCGAAGGCTTGCCCTGAGGTTCCCGAAGGCGTGCTCAGATTGGGGACGCAAATATGCGGAAACTAGCTTTTCCCTCCAAGAGATGGCAGGGCACGGATACGAATACAACGGTTCCTTAACAAACCGCTCGTTTCTCTGATTGTCACGGATCAAAAAGCAGGCAGCAAACGCAGCGGTTAGTTCGATTTGCTGACCTCAACGCCAATCGTCACCTCGATACGGCATAGTCCGCAAAATTATTGAGGATGGCTTGCCACCCGCTTTGCTGCAGTTCAGCCGAATGAACCTGCTCGGCTTCAAAGACTTCCGTTACCCGCGTATGAGCTCCTTCCGTTGAAAAGGAAACGATCACCTTGCGTCCGTCGGCGATGGAATACGAAATCATGCGCAAAGGGATTACTTCGTCATACGTCCCCTCGAAATCAAAACTCACGCTCCCGTCTCGTGCCGCCATGGTGTAGCTGAATTTTCCGCTGGGTTTCAACTCATTCACCGCTTTCGGACAATGCCAGTCAGGTGAAGCAAAATTCCAGTGAACAATATGTTCAGGTTGGGTCCAGCATTCCCACACTCTGCTGATGGGGGCCTTCACAAGTTGTTGTACGGATATCTTTTCTGCCATAAGCGTAATTGATTTATCATTATTTATGTATGTCTTGACACCGATATCACAACCGTTTTTGACGTTGGTGTATTGCTCTTGTCGGCCGTACTGCCTATGGGCACCAGCACATTCGCCTCAGGGAAGTAAGTGGCGGTGCATCGCTCTGGAATGGCATAGGGAACCACGATAAACTTTCTCGCCTGGCGGTGAACACCGCCAAAGTTATTATGCAAGTCAACCAGATCCCCGCCCTTCAATCCTTCTCGTGCGATATCCTTTTCATTCATGAAGATTACCCGCCGCTCCTGGTGTACACCCCGGTACCGGTCGTTGAGCCCGTAAATCGTGGTGTTAAACTGATCATGACTGCGGATCGTCATCATAAGGAACTCATTCTCCTTTAAGGCGTGTTCATGGATCGGAGAGACAGTAAAGTGGGCGACGCCCGACAAGGTCCGGAACTCGCGGTCGCGTACAACGTTTCGAAGATAAAAACCGCCGGGCTCCCTGACCCTCTCGTTATATCGATCAAATCCGGGGATGGACTTTTCGATGTCCTCACGGATGTGGTCGTAGTGCTTTAGGTACTTTTGCCAGTTGATCGTAGTCCGGCTGCCCAGTGTGGATATTGCCAGGCGACTGACAATCACCGGTTCGGAAAGCAAGGACCCGGAAATGGGATGCAGGTTGCCTTTGGACAGCTGCACCACACTCATCGAATTCTCGCAGGAGACAAACTGCTGCTCGCCATTCAGGATGTCCTTGTCACTCCGGCCCAGGCAGGGCAAAATGATCGCCTCCCGTCCGACAACCAGGTGACTGCGATTCAACTTGGTGGAAATCTGAACCGTCAGCTGGCAGCGACGAAGCGCCTCTGCTGTGAACAGGGTATCGGGTGTCGCCGAAAGGAAATTTCCACCCAACGCGATGAACACTTTGGCTTTCCCGCTGTGCATCGCTTTGATGCTTTCAACTACATCCAATCCATCGTGACGGGGGGAGGCAATGCCCATTGCCTGATCAAGCCGGTCAAGGAAGGCTTTGGGAGGCCGTTCATTGATCCCCATCGTGCGGTCGCCTTGCACGTTGCTATGACCTCTTACCGGGCAGACACCGGCGCCTTCCTTCCCGAGGCTTCCTTTTAACAGCAGGAGGTTCACAATCTCCTTGATGGTATCAACCGCATTCTTGTGCTGTGTCAGTCCCATCGCCCAGCAAGCGATGATCCGAGATTTGTCCTTGAGTATCCCGGCTGCTTCGCGCATTTGTTCAGGGGAGATGCCGGATGCCCGCGATAAGTCTTCCAGTGTGCGCTTCCTGAGATCTTCCACCAGGGACTCATAACCGGTAGTGTGTTTCCGGATGAACTCAAGGTCAAACACGGAGCCGGGTTCCTTCCCTTCCTCTTCCAACAGGATCTTTTCGATGCCCCGGAGCAACGCCATATCTCCGTTGATCCGCACGGGCAGGAACAGGTCGGTAATGGCCGCTTTGATCCCCAGCGCTCCCCTCACGGTTTGCGGATTTCTGAAACTGATCAGCCCCGTTTCGGGAAGTGGATTGATGGAAATGATCCTGGCACCGTTTTGCTTGGCCTTCTGCAGTGCGGTCAGCATCCGGGGGTGATTCGTCCCCGGGTTCTGGCCAAGAATGAGAATGACTTCGGCGTGATTGAAGTCATCAAGCGTGACGCTGCCTTTGCCTGTGCCGAGCGTTTCAATCAACGCAACGCCGCTCGACTCATGGCACATGTTGGAGCAATCAGGCAGGTTGTTGGTGCCAAATTCTCTGACAAACAGCTGGTAGAGAAAGGCCGCTTCGTTGCTGGTGCGCCCCGAAGTATAGAAGATGGCCTCGTCCGGACTCTTCAGTGCATTCAAATGGGACGCGATCTTTTGAAACGCATCTTCCCAGGAGATGGGTGCATAGTGTGAGGCGCCCGGTGCGAGGTAGACCGGTTCGGCCACTCTGCCTTTCTTTCCAATTTCGTAGTCATTGAGTTCGGCCAGCTCAGCAACCGAATTCTTTTGAAAGAATTCGGCTGTTAGTTTTTTCGTGGTCGCTTCCTCGGCGATGGCTTTTGCTCCGTTCTCACAGAATTCTCCGAGGGAAGACCGCTCACCATCCGGATCGGGCCACGCGCATCCCGGACAGTCGAATCCATCCTTTTGATTCAGCTTGCGCAGCGCCTTGATCCCACGTCCGGGGCCCATTTCGTGGAGCAGATGCATCGCCCCTGAAAAAACAGCCGGCATCCCTGCGGCTGCCTCGGCAGGTGCCGTGAGCTTCAGGTCCAGAAGTTTTTCCGGATTTTCAGCGTTTGGCGTCGACGAATGTTTTTCCTCCATCAGGCGATGCGGTCTTTTCCCGAATAGATCGTAAACCTGTTCTCGCGCAGAAAGCCGATCAAGGTCATGTTGTATTCATCGGCCAGTTCTACGGCAAGCGACGAGGGGGCACCTAGGGCAACAATGACCGGGATGCCCGCCATGGCTGCCTTTTGAACCAGCTCAAAACTGATTCGGCCACTCAGCAGCAGTATGGAATGACTCAGGGGAAGTCGACCTTGTTGCAGAGCCGCCCCAATAACTTTATCCAACGCGTTGTGTCGTCCCACATCCTCACGTACCAAGAGTAGGTTGCCGGTGGCATCAAAAAGGGCAGAGGCATGCAGCCCGCCTGTCTTCGCAAAGACTTCCTGCTGCGATGCCAGTTGGCCCGGCAAGGCCTGGATTAGCCCGGGAGTCAGAGTAAAAAGGTTTTCAGCCGGACCGAACAGGGATGTCGATTTTACGGCATCAAGAGAAGCCTTTCCACAAACACCACAACTGGAGGAAGTATAAAAATTTCTTTCCAGCCTGCTTAAGTCGGGGGTATGTCGGGCATGAATTTCAACTACAACAACATCGGCATTCGACGGGGGCTTGCGGATGGATAGGATGTCCGATTGGCGCTTGATAATTCCTTCGGTGAACAAAAAACCAGCGGCGAGTTCATTATCGTGACCGGGCGTTCGCATGGTGATGGAGACGGGACGTTCAGCGCCGCTCTTTAACCGGATCTCCAGGGGTTCCTCCACGGCCAGCATATCGGAGGTGTCTGAAATACCTTCAGCCGTGACCTTCCTGACCATGAATGTACCTGAAGCGGATTGTACCATGTTCAAAGGTATCAAAGTTGATCCAGTCTAAACACGACGATTGATCAGCTCCTTCATTCGTTGGACTCCTTCAAGGGTGTCGATCGATTCAAGGTGCCCGGGCTGCGGTGGATGGAGTTTGTGAATAAGGTCGTTTTTCAAAGCGGATCGAAGTGAGTAATCGCCGGCTTCAAACAATTTCTTCAGGGAATCAAGAAGGGTCGACTCATAAATGGCGGGAAAAGGCAAGTCGATGCCGGTGGAATCCAGGTGGTAGCAAATAGCCTTGAAAGACTCTGCACGGGCATTAACCAGGGGCTCCAGGTCGCCGGCATCAAGCAGCGGGTAATCGCAACCCACGACGAGTAGTGAACGGTTTGGATTTCGTGTGAACGCGCTTAACACTCCGCTCATGGGACCTTTGGCATCGTAAGGCTCTGTATCAATACAGAGGGTGACGTGGTTGAGTGAAGCGATTTCATTGCCAAGTGTTGTGGCCTGTTGCGCATGGCAGCTCACCAGCACCTCCGGGCACCAGGGGGTGAGCAAGCCTGCAAGGTGTCGCCATTGCGGCTTTCCATGATACTCAATCAGGCTCTTGTCCATTCCCAATCGGGCACTCCGGCCACCGCAAAGGACCAATCCCGTCAACTGACGCATGCCATAAAGATAGGACGCCCACGGAGTCCAGTCGTGTAGTTTTTTGATGCCTTTTGGGGTAATGCTTCCTATATTGTTTGCCCAAGTATTTTGACCATGAAAAGGCTCGCCCTGTTGCTTAGCTCCATTGTTTTGTTCGTGGTTCCTGCCGGTGCCCAGGCGCTGAAGGCGAAGATTAAAGTTGACGTGGACCGAAAGATCGGGACGATCGATCCGCTGATCTATGGCAACTTCACCGAGCATCTCGGCCGGTGTATTTACGGCGGCATCTACGATCCAAAATCACCCGAAGCTAACGCCGACGGTTTCAGGAAAGACGTCATCCAGGCCACACGCGACCTGGGGGTAAGCATCATTCGTTGGCCGGGCGGGAATTTTGTTTCCGGGTATCACTGGGAAGACGGCATTGGCCCTGCCGACAAGCGTCCCAAAAGGAAAGACCTTGCCTGGGGCGATGTAGAGCCGAACACGTTAGGCACCGATGAATGGCTCCGGTTTTCGAAGGCCGCCGGAGCAGAACCGTACATCTGCGTGAACATGGGCACGGGCTCGCTGGATGAAGCCAGGAACTGGGTTGAATACTGCAACGCAAAACCAGGACTCTACTACTCCGACCTTCGTGCGAAGAACGGTCACCCGGAACCGTACAAGGTGAAGTATTGGGGCCTGGGCAACGAAATGGATGGCGAATGGCAGATGGGCCACAAGAACGCCGAGGACTACAGCAAGTTCGCGCTCGAAGCCGCCAAGCTGATGAAGTGGTCGGACGATTCCATCAAATTGATCGCCTCGGGTTCCAGCAACTATGTACGCGATTGGGCTGAATGGAACCGGACTGTTCTCAACAGACTGCATGGGTACATCGACTACATCTCCCTGCATCACTACGCAGGAAATTACGACAAGGATCACAACACTTTCATGGCGTTGACTTCCCGGGTGGAGAATTCCATCCGCATCACGGAAGGCATCATCAACGAGGTGCGCAGCAAGTACAAGATGAAGAAACCCATTTACATTGCCTTCGACGAGTACAATGTGTGGTACCGAACGTTTAACGAAGGGAAGCTGGAAGAACATTACAATATGCAGGACGCCCTGGTTGTCGCTCTTTATATGAATGTTTTTGTCAGGAACGCCCACATCGTGAAGATGGCCAACATGGCCCAGCTTGTGAATGTCATTGCGCCCATGATGATCACCAACGGCAAATTGTGGAAGCAGCCCATCTATTACCCGTTACAACTGTTTGCACGGAACTGCTACGGCAGTTCGCTGGCAGCGTGGGTGGAAAGTGATACCTACGACGCAGGCGATTTCAGGAAGATACCCTATCTCGATGTCACCGCCGTTCATAATGAGAAAAGCGGCGAGCTGATCCTCAACGTGGTCAATCGTCACAAAGAGAAAGCCATCGAAACCACGATTGCCAATCAAACACGGAAATTGAGCGGCAAGGCAACAGTGAGTGAAGTTAATTCGGCTTCGCTGTCAGACGAAAACAATGAGAAGGACGAAAAGGTGAAGACGAGCTCCCGCGAAATCAGCGTAGGCGACGAAGGCTTCACGTACGCCTTCCCCGCACATTCATTTACCCAGATTAGAGTTAAGATTGATTTATGATGAAACATGTATTGATTGCTCTGTTTGTTCTTTCCGCAGGTTCCTCCTTCGGTCAAGCTGCATTGAGGAAAATGCAGCCCGTGAATTTTTCGCAGGTGACCATCAACGACAAATTCTGGAAGCCTACCATGGACAAAGTCGCGACGGCCACATTGCAGGCATGCATTACCCAGACCGAAGTTAAGACCCCGCGGATCCGCAACTTTGAAAAGGTGGCCCGCAAGAAGGGTGAAAAGTTTGAGGGGATCTTCTACGACGACTCCGACGTCTACAAAGCGCTGGAAGCGATAGCCTATTCGCTGAAGAACCATCCCGACGCGGCCCTGGAAAAGAAGGCCGATGAGTGGATTGACAAGATCGCAGCCGCGCAGCTGGAGGACGGCTACATCGGTACCTATTACACACTCGGCGAGTTTGATAAACGTTGGTCGGACATGAGCATGCATGAAGACTACAACGGAGGTCACCTGATCGAGGCCGCTGTTGCCTATTATAATGCTACCGGCAAACGCAAGCTTCTTGATGTGGCCATCCGCTTTGCTGATCATTTCGACAATCTCTTCGGTCCTGGCAAGCGCCACTGGGTTACAGGTCACCAGGAATTGGAACTTGCGTTGGTGAAACTTTATACGGTCACACAGAACAAAAAATACCTCGCCCTCGCGCACTGGCTCCTCGAAGAGCGTGGACACAAGTATGCCAAGGGATATACCTGGACCGATTGGAAAGACACGGCCTACGCGCAGGATGTGGTGCCTGTCCGGGAACAAAAAGAAATTACCGGCCACGCCGTCCGGGCCATGTACCTGTATACCGGGGCCGCCGATGTGGCCGCATTGACCGGAGATGAAGGCTATATGAAGGCCATGAACAATGTGTGGGAAGATGTGGTGTACAGAAACATGTTCCTCACCGGGGGCATTGGCTCCTCAGGAAGAAACGAGGGATTCAGTATCGACTATGACTTACCCAATGAACAGGCGTATTGTGAGACCTGTGCTTCCGTGGGCATGGTCTTCTGGAACCAGCGCATGAACCTCATGACAGGCGACAGTAAGTTTATTGATGTGCTGGAACGCAGCCTTTATAACGGCGCCCGCGACGGGCTGTCATTGACCGGCGACCGATTCTTTTATGGCAACCCGCTGGCGTCCCGGGGTCAACATTATAGAAGAGAGTGGTTTGGCACCGCATGTTGTCCCGCTAACATCGCCCGGCTGGTGGCTTCGGTGGGTGACTATGTTTACAGTGTTTCTCCGGAGGGCGTATGGGTCAACCTTTTTATTGGCAGTCAAACCAACCTGAAATTTGGAAAGACAGAAATTCCACTGCAGATGGAAACTAACTATCCATGGGAAGGCTCGGTAAAGCTGACGGTGCAGCCAAAATCAAAGGTGAAATTTGCGATGTATGTCCGCATCCCCGGCTGGGCGCGTGGCGAAGCCGTCCCCGGCGGCTTGTATCAGTTTGCTGACAAGACCGTGAAACCGTTCACCCTGACATTGAATGGAAAACCCGTTGAGTATACGATGGATAAGGGCTACGCGGTTATCAACCGTGACTGGAAGAAAGGCGATCAAATCGAGCTGGTGCTGCCCATGGAAGTGAAACAGGTCGTCGCCCGCCCCGAGGTATCCCAAGACCAGGATCGTGTCGCTTTGCAACGTGGCCCGGTCGTCTATTGTGTGGAAGGCGCTGACAACGGCAACCAGGCCTGGAACATGATTGTGCCCGAGAAGACAACTTTCACCACCACGTTTAAGCCCGATCTTCTCGACGGGATTACCACCATCCAGTTCGAGTCGCCTACCATCGAGGTGGGTGGCGACGGAACAACAGTGGCCACTGCAAAAAAGACGGTAACCGCCATTCCGTACTACAGCTGGTGCAACCGCGGTCAGAACGCCATGCAGATCTGGCTGCCAAGGAAAATCAAGGATATTAAGATCAATTACTGATGAAGCGTTTTATTGCCTTACTGCCAGTTCTGTGCGTGGCTCTTTACTCACATGGACAAGGCTACCTGCCTGAGCGAAGCAATCCAAAGATCAAAGTCAAGCCTGCGGCCGATGTGCAGGCCTACGCTTTTAACCTGCGCGACGTAAAGCTCCTGGAGGGCAGTCCGTTCAAGAATGCCATGGATAAGGACGCCGCTTATTTGCTCACGTTGGAGCCTGACCGGTTGCTCCACCGGTTTCATGCCAACGCGGGCCTCCCCACGAAAGCCGATGTATATGGTGGTTGGGAAAGTGATGGATTGTCGGGTCACACGCTCGGTCATTATCTCTCGGCTTGTGCGATGATGTACGCAGCAACCGGAGATAGCCGATTTAAGGAAAAAGTGGATTATGTGATCAGCGAGTTAGACCGTTGCCAGAAGGCCCGCAAAACCGGCTACGTAGGGGCGATCCCTAAAGAAGACAGTATCTTCTGGAAGGTGCAGCATGGAATTATCAAGACAGCCGGCTTCGATCTCAACGGGGGCTGGTCACCCTGGTATACTGTTCATAAAGTGATGGCCGGACTTGCGGATGCCTATCTCCTGTGCGACAACGCCCAGGCGCTCACCATTCTCACCGGCATGGCCGATTGGACAGGCTGGATCCTTAAAGACCTGAACGAAGATCAACTTGAACTGATGCGCAAATGCGAATACGGGGGCATGAACGACATCCTGGTGCACACGTATGAACTGACCGGTGAAAAGAAATACCTCGACTACTCGTACAAATTCCACGACCAGTTTGTCCTGGGCCAACTCGCCAAAGGCGTCGACGCCCTGCAGGGCAAGCACTCCAACACCAATGTTCCCAAGGCAATCGGCTGTGCGCGGCGCTACGACCTCACCGCTGATGCCTCCGATAAGAAGATTGCGAGTTTCTTCTGGGAGACCATCGTCAACCACTACACCTACGTTATTGGCGGGAACAGCAACTACGAGTACCTCGGTGAGCCCGACAAGCTGAACGACCGCATTAGCGACAACACGTGCGAAACGTGCAATACCTACAATATGCTCAAGTTGACCAGGTACCTGTACTCATGGGATCCGAAGACTTCAACCATGGATTACTATGAACGGGCGCTTTACAACCATATTCTCGCCTCGCAAAACCCCAGCGACGGGATGATGTGCTATTTTGTTCCGCTTCGCATGGGAACGAAGAAGCGCTTCAGCCGCCCCTTTAACACTTTTACCTGCTGCGTGGGAAGTGGCATTGAAAATCACTCCAAGTACACGGAGGGCATCTACTACGAAGGCAAGGATGGAAGCCTCATGGTCAACCTCTTCATCCCGTCGGAACTCACCTGGCGTGACAAGGGAGTCACAATTCGCCAAGAGTCTAAGTTTCCCGAAGACAGCAAGATCAACTTTACGATCAACACGGCGAAAGCGGCTAAGCTCACCATCAAGATCCGTCAGCCGAAGTGGGCGACTAACGACATTGCCATCACCATCAACGGAAAGTCGGCAAAAGCATCCAAGGATGCCGCCGGCTATTGGGTGCTTTCACGGACCTGGAAGGACAATGATCGCGTAGAAGTGGTAACGCCGATGAACCTGTACTCCGAAAGCATGCCTGACAACCCGAGCCGTATCGCGCTCTTGTACGGCCCGGTAGTCATGGCAGGACAATTGGGGGCTGAAATGCCCGATCCGATTTTTGGTACCACCGTGCTGCTGACCGATAACCGCAATGTGGCCGAGTGGGCCAAACCAGCCGGTCAGCCGCTGACCTTCACGACCGACATTTCGAAGCCATCGTCGGTCACGCTGATTCCCTTTTACAAAACCGCTGATCAGTACTACAACGTGTACTGGGATTATTTTACCCAGGACGAATGGAAGAAGCGCGAAAATGAGTATCAGGCCCAGCGGAAATACGAGGCCGATATCGAAGAGCGCACGATCGATATCATGCGCCTGGGCGAAATGCAGCCTGAGCGTGACCACAACCTGAAGGCCAGTGAGAAGTCCTACACCAGCGATGCACTTGGTCGCCGGGGAAGGGAAGCGCGCAACGGAGGGTTCTTCTCCTTCGACATGACCGTGCTTGCCGATACACCCAGCAGCCTGCTTTGTTCTTACATCGGCGACGACCAAAATCGTGGATTTGATCTGCTGGTCGATGGCGTGAAGATCGGAACGCAGGAACTGAAAGGGGGCACCACCGGACGTTTCTTCGATGTCACGTACCCGATTCCCAACGAATTGCTGAAGGGGAAGTCGAAAGTAGTGGTGACCGTTCAGGGTCATACCGGCAAGACGGCTGGACGCGTATTTGGCTGTCGTATTATCAGAAACAAGGAATGAAGGCATCGGTTATTGGCATCGACTACGGTACGGATTCGGTTCGCGCCGTGCTGGCAGATGCCTCGAACGGCAAAGAGGTGGCAACCGCAGTTCGGGAATACCCGCGGTGGAAGGAAGGTAAATACTGTGACCCGGCTGTGAGTCAATTCCGCCAGCATCCGCTCGATTATCTTGAGTCCCTGGAGGCCACAGTCAAGGAATGTATTCAGCAGGCCGGGGACGCCGCCGCCAAAAGCGTAAAGGCTATTTCCGTCGACACAACAGGGTCTACACCCATTGCAGTTGACAAGCAGGGAATGCCGTTATCGATGCATAGCGCCTTTGCTGAAAATCCGAATGCTATGTTCGTGTTGTGGAAGGATCACACAGCGACCCGCGAAGCAGCTGAGATCAACAACCACGCAACGAAATTCAAGGTTGATTACTTGAAATATGTTGGCGGCATCTACTCATCGGAGTGGTTTTGGGCCAAGTTGCTCCGGATCTTCCGTGCGGACGAAGCCGTGCGCAAGGCGACGTATTCCTGGGTAGAGCATTGTGACTGGATTCCCTTTGTGCTGACTGGCGGGACCGATGTGCGCCAAATGAAGCGTGGTGTTTGCTCGGCCGGTCACAAGGCGTTATGGGCTGAGGAGTTCAACGGGTTACCGCCCGAGGAATTTTTGGTAACACTCGACCCTCTGCTTAAGGGCTTTCGGTCGCAGCTTTTCACGGACACGTTTACTGCTGACAAACCTGCCGGCAGGATTTCAGCAGAATGGTCCGCCCGACTAGGGCTGCCCGGAGATGTGTTGATCGGGGTAGGTGCCTTTGATGCGCATATGGGAGCTGTGGGAGGGCAGATTGAACCGTACCACCTGAGCAAGGTAATGGGCACCTCCACCTGCGACATGCTGGTCGCGCCCCGGAAAGAAATGATGGGTAAACTGGTCAAAGGTATCTGCGGACAGGTTGATGGATCGATTATCCCCGGGATGATCGGCCTGGAAGCCGGCCAGTCCGCATTCGGTGATACCTATGCGTGGTTTCGCAGTGTACTCAGCTGGCCGCTTAACCATTTGATAAGTGATGCGTCGTTGGCCAAGGCCGCGACCGACCGGCTGATTGGCGAACTTTCAAGACAAGTGGCGCAAAGACCCGTTCGTGATGACAATGTGCTATCACTCGACTGGCTCAATGGCCGGCGTACGCCCGATGCTGACCAGGAGCTTAAGGCAGTGGTTGCAGGCATGAACCTCGCCACCGACGCGCCCTCCATCTTCCAATCGTTGGTGGAAGCAACGTGTTTTGGCGCCAAGGCCATCGTTGAACGTTTTGTTGAAGAAGGAATACCCGTAAAGGGTCTCATCGGTATGGGGGGAGTGGCGCGGAAATCGCCCTACATCATGCAGGTGATGGCCGATGTGATGGGAATGCCCCTGCGGATTCACGCTTCGGATCAGACATGCGCTTCAGGAGCGGCCATGTTTGCGGCTACCGTTGCCGGCATTTATCCGAAAGTTGAGGAGGCCATGTCGGCCATGGGCCAGGGCTTCGCCAGCACGTATTCCCCCAACGACGCCAACCGCGAAGTGTACAGGCGACGCTATGAACGCTACAAGAAGTTGGCTAAATTCCATGCCGCGAAAACGCTATGAGTAATTACGATGCCCTCCGTCAGGCTGCACTGGAAGCCAATTTACAATTGCCTGAATTGGGCCTTGTCATTTTTACGTTTGGCAACGTGAGTGTCTGCGACCGTAAGCTGAATGCCTTCGCCATTAAGCCGAGCGGTGTGCCCTACAGGGAACTGGAGGCAGAGATGATGGTTGTCGTTGACTATGACGGTCAGACGATCGAAGGTGAATTGCGACCTTCCTCGGACACGTTAACACACGCGCTGCTGTACAAAACCTGGAAGGACATTGGTGCCATCGTTCATACGCACTCAACATACGCCACGGCGTGGGCCCAGGCTCAACGCGACATACCTATTTTGGGCACCACGCATGCCGACCACGTCGCTGGTGACATCCCCTGCGCCGCACCCATGTCCGGTGAAATGGTCAAGGGTAACTATGAACGGGAAACGGGAAATCAGATAATAAACTGTTTTGCCCAGCGCAAGCTTGACTATCGCGAAGTGGAGATGATGCTCGTGGGAAGTCATGCTCCGTTCTGTTGGGGAAAAGACGCCGCGAAGGCCCTTTACAACGCGGCCATCCTCGAAGAGATCGCCCGCATGGCATCGTTGACACTGCAAGTCAACCCCGCAGCGCCAGTGTTGAGCGGTGAACTGATTGAAAAACACTACAAGCGCAAACACGGGCCGGATGCGTACTATGGCCAATGAATAGTTCCATGCCAAGCCGATCAACTGACCGCGAGGCCTTCAGGCGTTTAGCCAATAAAGGGCTGAAGCGGATCACGTGCATCCTCATCGCCATAGCCTGTGCGAGTCCTCTTTTGAATGCTCAGACCCGGCCCAACATCCTTTTTATTCCCGTGGATGATCTCCGCCCGGAAGCAGGCGCGTATGGCAACCGGATCATTAAGACGCCCAACATCGATCGCCTTGCGCGTGAAGGGGTGGTCTTCACCCGCGCCTATTGTCAGCAGGCTGTGTGCAATCCTTCCCGTGCGAGTTTGCTCACGGGGCTTCGACCCGATACTCTCCGTGTGTGGGACCTTCAAACTGACTTCAGGAAAAATCTTCCGGACGCCGTAACACTCCCTCAGTATTTCAAGCAAAACGGTTATGTCACCGTAGGGATCGGGAAGACGTACCACAACATTTTCCCCGACTCGGCTTCCTGGACCCGTGAACTTCATGTAGACGGATTCCCTTTTGATCCGGATGCCGTGTATGCCACGACAGCTCAACGAGCCGTTCAGGAGGAGAAGAAGCAGCAGTTCATAGCCGAGGGAAACAAAACACGGATTGATCGCTATGGCATCTGGTATATCAAAGCCAGCGCTACGGAAATCGCTGATGTCAGCGACGATACCTATTACGATGGAGCGCAGACCACGATGGCGATCACAGAACTGGGTCGCCTGGCAAAAGAGGGGAAGCCATTTTTCTTTTCCGTTGGATATTATCGCCCCCACCTTCCGTTCAATGCACCCAAGAAATATTGGGACCTGTATGACAGAAGCAAATTGCCGCTGGCCCCCAATCCGTTTGTTCCCAAGGGCAGTCCGGACTTTGCGGTGCATGGTGACCGTGAGTTGAGAAGCTACGATGACTTTCATGACCTTCCGCTTCCCGGGCAGGGTGTGCTGGCGGAGGAACGCCAGCGACAGTTGATCCACGGCTATTATGCGAGCATCTCCTATACGGATGCGCAGATTGGAAGACTCCTCGATGAATTGGATCGGCTCGGACTCAGCAAAAACACCATCATCGTGCTTTGGGGTGACCACGGCTGGAAGCTGGGTGAACATAATAGTTGGGCCAAGCAGTCGAACTACGAAATTGATACGCGTGTACCGATGATTTTCAGTGGAGCAGGTGTATGGGCTAAAGGGAAGTCAACCAACGCACTGACCGAGTTTGTGGATATTTACCCAACCTTGTGCGAGATGGCTGGATTGCCGGTGCCGGGGTCGTTGCAGGGGACGAGTCTCGCCCCCTTGTTGTCGAAGCCCAAAGCACCGTGGAAGCAGGCTGCCTTCAGTCAGTTCCTGTTGGGTCGCTTTCCAAGGGGTTCACAGCCGGAGAAGATGGGTTATGCGATTCGCACCGATCGATACCGGTATGTGGAGTGGTATACATGGGTTCATGATGAGCCCGGTGAATTGCTGGCCCGCGAATTGTTTGACCATTCCAACGATCCACAAGAAAATACAAACCTTGCCGCCGATGCATTGTCGGGGGAGACTGTAAAGCAACTCGCTCTTCAGTTGAGAGCGGGCTGGCGCGCAGCCAAACCGCCTGCGAAAAAAGCCAAGTAATTCCGGTGGGACTTCCTAATTTGGCGGCATGATCCATCAACCTGCCGCTGAACTCTGGTTCCTTACGGGCAGCCAACACCTGTATGGCGATGAAACGCTTCGCCAGGTGGCGGCCCATTCCACGGAAATATCGAAGGCCATTGAATCCGGGCTCAAGCTTCCGGTAAAAGTGATCTGCAAACCCGTACTGACCACCCCGGATGAGATCCTCCAGGTGTGCAGGGAGGCGAACGCGCAAGTGGGCTGTATCGGCCTCATCGCCTGGATGCACACCTTTTCACCGGCCAAGATGTGGATCGGCGGCCTCAAGGCGCTGCAACGCCCCATGCTTCATCTTCATACGCAGTATAACCGGGATATCCCGTGGGGTGAGATTGACATGAACTTCATGAACCTGAATCAATCGGCCCATGGCGACCGGGAGTTCGGCTTTATCATGTCGAGGATGAAGATGAACCGCAAGGTGGTGGTGGGTCATTGGAGCGATCGCGATGTCATTGCCCGAATTGATGCGTGGGCCAGGGCAGCCATGGCCTGGCACGACTGGCAGGGCGCTCGCTTCTGCCGGTTTGGGGATAACATGCGCCATGTGGCGGTGACCGAGGGAGACAAGGTTGAAGCGCAGATCAGGTTTGGCTATTCAGTGAATACGTATGGGGTGGGGGACTTGGTGAAAGCAATCCATGAGGTCAGCGATAAGGAAGTGGAACAGTTGATGGTCGAGTATGAGTCGCAATACACCCTGGCGCAGGCATTGATGAAGGGCGGGGCCAAGCGAGCATCTCTGGCCGATGCGGCCAGGCTTGAATTGGGAATTAGGAATTTTCTGGAGGCGGGCAATTTCAAGGGATATACGACCACTTTCGAGGACTTGCATGGACTGAAGCATCTGCCAGGTATTGGATCTCAACGCCTCATGGCTGAAGGGTACGGCTATGGCGCCGAAGGCGATTGGAAGACGGCTGCGCTGGTTCGGGCGATGAAGGTGATGGCGAATGGTTTGCCCGGTGGGAATTCATTTATGGAAGACTACACCTACCATGTGGCGCCGGGCAACAACCAGGTCCTTGGTGCGCACATGCTCGAAATCTGTCCATCGATCGCCGAAGGCAAGCCTTCGTGTGAAATCCATCCCCTGAGCATCGGAGGGAAGGAAGACCCGGTCCGGCTGGTGTTCAATGCCCCTTCAGGTCCAGCCCTCAATGCCACCTTGATTGACCTCGGACACCGGTTCAGGATGGTCGTAAACGAAGTCGAGGCGGTGAAGCCGGAGCAACAGCTGCCGAAGTTGCCGGTGGCACGGGTGCTGTGGAGGCCGTTACCCGATTTCAATACAGCCTGCGCTGCATGGATCTACGCCGGTGGAGCCCATCACACGTGCTATAGCCAGAACCTGACGGCCGAACACCTGGAAGATTTTGCTGAAATAGCCGGCATGGAGATGATCCGGATTGGAAAGGGAACGACCCTCAGCGAGGTGAAGAAGGAATTGAGATGGAACGATGCGGCATTCAGCTGACGGGTTCAATAGGTCCCCATTTAGACTTCAATAAATCGCTCCAGGGTAAAAGCCTGCGTTCGTTCAGCAAATAATGTCTTCACTCTTCCCCAGACGGAGCTGAACAATTCTGATTTGCGGTAATTCTCCAGGTCTTCGGCCCGGTTCCAATGGCTTAGGGTGGTGTAACATTGAGGATCGTCGACGTCCTTCAATAACTGAAGGTGTGAGCATCCGGGGAAATTCCGGATGGCTTCCTTGTGCGCGTTGAAAATCTCGAGGAATTCCTCTACGCCGGCTTCGGTGAAATGCATGCGAACAATGCGGATGAGCATAGGATGAGCGGTCAGTCTTCAAAAAGGACATTCACAGGACTATCGTATCCCAGCCCCAGCAACTCACTCGCATTTCCCTTAAAAATCCCAATCTCCAGCAATCCTGCGCTGTTGAACAACAAAAAGCAATCGCCCTGATCGGCCTGGTGATAGTGGGTGTGGATACGCCGGAATTTCTCGCCGCCAAACTGGATGGTGAAACCCTTGTCTTTGCTGAGGATATCAAAATCTGTCTTTTCAATGTTGGTGATCAGGTTGCCAAAACGATCGACACGGATGACATGCCCCAATATCTGCTTCCGTGTCGCCTTGACCCGGCGGCTGACCAACTTCCGGAAATCTTCGATCGTCTTGCCCAGCGTGGTGATGGTTACACCGCTGGCCAGTCGAGCCGCAGCAGGGGCCAGGATGTCGCGCTCGGGAAATGAAGTGGTGATGGAATTGATGGAGTTGAGTTCGACGAGATTCTGATGCGCCTTATCGGAAATGAGACCCAGTAAGCCGTTATCAATACCGACGAAGTAGTAATCTTCCAGCTGCAGGGCCAGGAAGGAACTCTCGGAATCTCCCGTGGCATGAACGGCGACAAGGTGGACCGTTCCTTTGGGGAAATCGCGGAATACGGATTTCAGCACGTAAGCACCGTGAGCAATGTCGCAGGGTTCCACCTGGTGGCTGATATCTACGAGGGTTAGGCCGGGGTTGGTACTAAGGATTTTCGCCTTGATGGCCGCCACGTAATGGTCGCTTTCTCCAGAGTCCGTGAGCAAGGTGACGATGGCCATTTCGGCAAAAAATTTCGGTTACCGACCTCCTCGTGCGCCCCGATTGGTATCGGGTTAGAGGAATACTTAATTTGGTGACGAAATTACGTCATTTTAAGCAAAATCGTTTGATCGAAAAGACCATCACGCTGGACAATGTGTCCCTTGTCGAGTTCCTCGGCACCGGGAATCGCAACATCGACGAGCTCGCCTCGGCCTTTCCCAAGAGCCGGATTGTCTCCCGGGGCAATGAGATTCACATCAAGGGCGAAACCGCTGATATCAATCAGATCACCGACATCCTCAATTCCCTGCTCGATCACTTCCACCAGTTCGGCAAGGTGACAGAAGAGAATGTCCGCGGCTATATCACCCAGGAGAAACAGGAGTTTGTTCCTGACGACTCACCGGACGGCATTGTGCTCTACGGTACGAAGGGGGCTCCAATCAAGATGAAGACGGCCAACCAGCGCCGACTGGTGCAGGCCGTGATTGAGAATGATCTTGTATTCGCTTTGGGCCCGGCCGGTACAGGCAAGACCTACGTGTCGGTGGCCATGGCCGTCAAGGCCCTTAAGAACAAGCACGTAAAGAAGATCATTATAACCCGACCCGCCGTAGAAGCCGGCGAAAATCTTGGGTTTCTGCCCGGCGACTTGAAAGAAAAAATTGATCCGTACCTCCGACCCATCTACGATGCCCTCAACGACATGATCCCCTTCGAGAAGCTGCAATACTACATGGAGCGCGAGATCATCGAGATAGCCCCGTTGGCTTATATGCGAGGCCGCACCCTGAACAACGCGTTCATCCTCCTCGACGAAGCACAGAACACCACCCCCATGCAGATGAAGATGTTTCTTACCCGCATGGGACCTGATTCCAAGATGATCGTCACGGGCGATGCCACGCAGATTGACCTTCCCCCTAACCAGCGCTCTGGCCTCGCTGAGTCCGTGCGCATTCTCCGCGATGTGAAGGGGATTGGGTTCGTGGAACTCACCGAAAAGGATGTGGTCCGCCACAAGCTCGTCAGAGATATCGTCGACGCCTACCAGCAACACCTGAAGGGACCCAAGAACTAAAGGGTAAACCTTAGGCTCGAAAAGCCATGCGTTCAGGCATGAACTAGTCCCCTTTGGTTCAGTTTCCGGCAGTTTCCCAAATCGCGATTCAGTAGACGATTTTTCTATATTATCATCATGAAGTGGACACCCTACGTCATGGTGCGAATCACGATGTTTTTTGCCGCGGGTGTGTTGGCAGGAATCTTTGCTCCTCCGCTTTTCAGTACGAGTTCATGTACGGTTTTGCTGATCATTTTTG
>JAYRNL010000013.1:0-5522 GCA_041912235.1 Cyclobacteriaceae bacterium | reverse complement strand
CACCTATATCTATCCACCTGAGGCCTCCATGCGCATCGTTGCTGACATCTTCTCTTTTTGCGCCGAGAAGATGCCCAAGTTCAATTCAATAAGCATAAGCGGTTATCACATGCACGAAGCGGGCGCACCCGCTCACCTTGAACTCGCCTACACCCTGGCCGACGGGTTGGAATATATCCGGGCCGGACTTAAAGCCGGGATACCGATTGACGACTTTGCACCGCGGCTCTCTTTCTTTTGGGGAATCGGCATGAACTTCTTTATGGAAGTGGCCAAGCTACGGGCCGGACGATTGTTGTGGGCCAAAATGGTGGAGACCTTCAAACCGCAAAATCCTAAGTCGCTTGCCTTGCGAACACATTGTCAAACCAGCGGATGGAGCCTGACAGAACAGGATCCCTACAATAATGTTACCCGAACAGCGGTGGAGGCCTTGGCTGCTGTGTTGGGCGGCACGCAGTCCTTGCATACCAATTCGCTGGATGAAGCCATTGCCTTGCCCACCGATTTCTCCGCACGCATTGCGCGAAACACCCAACTCTACATTCAAAAGGAAACGGGTGTTACCCGGGTAGTCGATCCAATGGGTGGATCGTGGTACCTGGAATCACTCACGCACGAATTGACGCATCGGGCCTGGAGCCTGATTCAGGAGGTGGAAGAACTCGGAGGGATGACACGCGCCATTGAAAATGGCATTCCAAAACTTCGCATTGAAGAAGCTGCCGCTGAAAAACAGGCGCGCATTGACTCCGGTCAGGATGTAATCGTAGGTGTAAATCGCTTCATTACCAACGAGCAACCCGACTTCACCATTCTCGAAGTCGACAATGCTGCCGTGCGGAAGGAACAGATCGAGCGGCTGACCCAGTTGAAAAAGTCAAGAGATGCTGCGAAAGTTGATGCCGCTCTTAAGGCGGTGGCAGCATGCGCCTCCGGCAGCAAAGGGAATTTGTTGACCTTGGCCGTCGAAGCAGCCCGTGCCCGGGCGACGCTGGGAGAAATCTCTTCCGCACTCGAGAAGTCGTTCGGCAGGTATACGGCTCCCATCCGAACCGTTTCCGGCGTATATTCAAGCCAGATGAAGAACTCGACGGTGATCGACGAAGTACGTGGGCTCTCTGACCGTGTTGCCAAAAAAGAAGGTCGCCGTCCCCGCATCCTTGTCGCCAAAATGGGACAGGACGGCCACGATCGGGGCGCAAAAATCATTGCCACAGGATTTGCCGACCTTGGGTTTGATGTTGACATCGGGCCCCTGTTCCAGACCCCCGAGGAGGTCGCCCGGCAGGCTGTGGAAAATGATGTTCATGTCGTTGGAATTTCCAGCCTGGCAGGAGGTCACAAGACGCTCGTGCCCGAGTTGGTGGCAGCCCTGAAAAAGATGGGACGACCCGATATCCTTATCGTGGCCGGTGGCGTAATTCCCCCTTCCGACTACTCCTTTCTCGAAAAAGCGGGAGTGGTCGGTGTGTTTGGACCCGGGACACCCGTCACCACGGCCGCACGTATCATTCTGGAGCGCCTGCGCTGACGCACCAAAATCGCGGGAACCACACCGTTTTCCCTGAATGGGCAAAGGTGTATCTTTAACATCCCAACAGTCTATTGTATGCGAAACGCGCTTATCACCCTCGTTGCACTCCTCTTCATGGCAGGATCTGATGCCTTTGGCCAGACCAAACAAGAGAAGGCGCTGATGAAACTGGAGAAGTCCCTGGTGAAGCCGGAACAAGCCTACGCCTCTGGAGATTATAAAGCCGCCAAATCCGGGTTGGCGAAAGCCCGCAAAAAGATCGTATCAAAGTTGGGAGCCCAGAACGCACTCACGGCGCGGATGCTCCTGCTCGACGCCAAGTGTGATCTCGGGCTGGGCATGCCGAAGGATTTTGAGTCTAATCTACAGAGCGCCATCAGGGCGAGCGGCACGATGAACTCGGAGACGGGTGAAAAGTATGCTGCTATTCTTATCGAAGCCGCGGATCTGTACAACCAGAACGGCTCATACCGGATTTCGCGTGAATACGCGGACAAGGCCTCGAAGGTGATCGATGTAGGTACATTCAACAAGGAGCCGCTGAGGGCCTGGCTGGATATCGTTGCCGCAGAAACCCGGGTGGGACAAGGCTATTGGAATGAGGCGTTGAAGCTGGCACGCTCGAGAGAAGGCTACTATGCAAAACGTGCGGTGAAAACAGAAACCGTTCCCGATGGCAAAGGTGGACTAAAGAGCCGCAAAATACCGGAGGAAGAGTTGATGCAGCGGATGAGCGAATACGCCCGCGTACTCACCCTCATCGGCAATGCGTATGGGCGGCAGGGTAACCTGAGAAGCGCCGATTCCGCTTTTGTATTCGCCGCTACCTGGATCAAACGCAATATCAATGACCGGTGCATCCCTTATCTGAGGAACCAGTATGATAATGCTACCATGCTCGTGGACAACGGCAATGAGAATTTGCCGAAGGAACTGGAGTTCGACAGGACCCTCACGGTGCTGAAAGCGTATTTTCATCCGTCGCACATGCTCGGCACGCGCCTGTACGAATCCTACTTAAAGGAACTGCTTCGCGTAGAGGATGATTCAAGGTATGCGAATGTCAAGTCGGAATATGAGAGCATTGTAAAAAAGGAATTCCCTGACAAAAGCATCTACACCGTTCGCGCCAAAGCCGTAGAGTTTGACAAGCAGTTGGACGCCCAGAAAACAAAGAACCTCAACAAGAATGCGTTGGCGTTGATCACCAACAATCCTATTCTCCCACGCAATAACATCACGACCACTGATGTGCTTGATTTTCTCGCCGTACTGGCCATTCAGGAGAAGAACTATGGAAGCGCCGACAAATACCTCAATGAAATTGTGGAAATCAAGGCAGATCTCTTTGGTGAGGATGCCCCTGAAACACACCTCGCGAGGCTTCAACTTGCCAACTTCTTACTGGACAACACCAATCAGGTTGCCAAAGCCGGTGAGATTTATGAAAAAAGTTTTAACAAGGCTCTGGCCGATGAAATCGGCATTTGGCACAAGGACCATCTTGATTTGCTCAATCACCTGGCGCAGTATTATGAGATGACCGACAACTACACCAAGGCTGCGGAGGCGCTGGACAAGGCTTCCTATGTGGCCCGCGGCAAGTATGATGACAAGGATTTCAAATACGGCGAAGCGCTGACAAGGATCGCCCGGTTGCAGATCCGTCTTGGAAAATATGAGGATGCCGAAGCGAACATAAACAAGTCACTCTCCATTCTGGAAGAATTCCGCAAAGAAGATACCAAGAAAGGTCTCCTCGTGGAAGCCATTGACACGCAGGCAGTGCTGTTTGGCATCAAAGGGCTGTTCGACGAAGCCGAAGATGCGTTGAATCGTTCAGGCAAAATCATTCTCAAGGCTGACAAGCCATTGAACATTGATGCGCTGAGCACGGCCCAAAACCTGGCGAGCCTGTTCATTCAATTGGGCTATTACAGTGATACGAAAGACATCCTCGACAAAACCATCACCGAGTACTCGAGAATCTATGGCGATCAGTCACTCCGGTTGATTGATCCCCTGGTGAACCGGGGCCGCCTGCTTCTTGCCCAGGGTGATTATACGGAAGCAGACAAAGTTGCCTTGCAGGCCAATACTATCGCCGTCAAAATTTACGGCGAAAAATCGACCAAGACCGCCGCCACCCAAAAGCTGTTAAGTGATATCGATTACATCATCGGCGACTACGACCTGGCCGAGGACAATATCACTAAAGCGTTGGCCAGCCAGGAAAAACAATTTGGCAGAAACCACATCGAGGTGGCCAAATCTTTGTCTCAACTCGCGCTCATCAAATTTTATAAGGGGGACAACTCCAAGGAGGTGGAGAAACTGATGCTGGAGTCCCGCGACATCATGGGTAACCGACTCGGCAAAGACAACCCTCAATACGCAGATATCCTCAAGAATGTGGCGATTGTGTATATCTCCGAAAAGAAGTATGAAATAGCGTTCAATTCCCTGACCCAGGCCGAGGCGATCTGGCGCGCCAAGACGGGAAGGAAGAACAGCATCCAGGCGGCCTCAATTTATGCGCTGACAGGTGACGTCTATTACGCACTAAAGAACTACGACAAGGCTGAAGCCTTTTACAAGCAAGGCAAAGACATCTATGAAAAGTACTTCAGCGACACCCACCCGGAGTACGTGAAGATTCTCTCGAAGATCGCGAAGGTCTACTACATGAAGAAAGACTTCAAAGGATCGAAGAAGAATATCGAACAGGCATTGAACAATTACGAGAACTTCATCAAGCAGTTCTTCCCTGCGCTTAGCGAACGGGAAAAAGCCAAGTATTGGAACACCATCAAAGGCGACTTTGAATTCTACAATACGCTGGCCTTCAGTCAGCTTGAAGATTTTCGGGACCTGAGCGGAAAGGTGTTCAACTACCAATTGCTCACCAAGGCGCTCTTGTTGAGTTCGTCCATCAAGATTCGGGAGCGTATCCTGAACAGCAAAGACGAAGCGCTGAAGGCAACCTACCAAACCTGGGTACAAAAAAAGGAGTTTCTTACCAACGTGCTATCCATGAGCAGCCAGCAGTTGCTGGAAAACGGTATCGATCCGAATGTGCTCAGTGCCGAAGTCGAAAAACTGGAGAAGGAGCTGAGTGAGAAATCGGAGATATTCGGACAGGGATTCGAAAACAAGAGAATCACGTATGAGAACGTTCAATCGTCACTGGCCAAAACTGACGTAGCCGTAGAGATGGTGCGTTTCCGGTATTTCAATCACTCCTTTACCGACTCCATCATTTACGTCGCGTTGTATGTAAAGGGTGAAAAGGGCAGGCCGAAAGTGGTGGAACTTCCACAGGGGCGCCTGATGGAGAGCCGATACTTCCGTTACTACCGAAACAGCATCATACGGAAGACCGTGGACGAGAACTCCTATCGCGTCTTTTGGGAACCCATCCAGAAAGAGATCGGTCAATACTCCACCATTTACCTTTCACCCGATGGTGTGTACAACCTGATCAACCTTGAGGCCATTCCCACCCCTGACGGAAAATACGTCATTGACAACTCCAACATCGTGATTGTCAGCAACACGAAAGATCTCTATCTCAGAAAGATGAAAGCCAAGGCGGCCGGTACCGTTTCCAACAGCGCGTCCATGTTCGGAAATCCCAGGTTCTACCTTACCGCCTCCACTAACCGGGAATGGTCTGACTTACCCGGTACCGAGAAAGAAGTGGATGAACTTAACACTTTGCTCAAACAAAAAGGTTGGGTAGCGGAGGAATACATGGAGGATAATGCCAGCGAGGACAAGGTGAAAACCATCAACAATCCCCGCATTTTCCATATCGCCACGCACGGATTTTATTCCAAGCAGGAGACGGTAAGCGAACAGAAAGAACTCACCAGCAACGAGGCGATGCTCGCCGAAAATCCCCTGATGAAGTCAGGCCTGTTGCTCACCGGTGCCGGCGATATCCTGGCAAAGACCAAGTACAACTACAACATGGAAAGCGGTG
>JAYRNL010000012.1:0-18407 GCA_041912235.1 Cyclobacteriaceae bacterium | reverse complement strand
GGTTTGGAAACAACTTGGCCCACTCGTGGCTCATCAAGGTATAAACATCACTTACGTCTGATGCCTTCGTGTTGACCACGAGTTGGGTGTACTCTTCGGGGAGAACGAACCGGATCATCAGGGGTTCCATTTCCCGCCACAGGCCCATGGTGTACACGTCTTTGATCACACCCACGACGTAGAGCTTGACCGTATCATGCCAGATGACCGTTTTTCCGATAGATGCATCCCATCCAAATTCTTGAGCCAATTTTTGCGATACGATCACTGACTCCTTCTTGTCGGTCTTGGAGTCCTTGTTGAAATTCCTTCCTTCCAGGAGCGTGAGGCCCAGGGCGTCCAGGTATTGGTCACCCACCTCAATGATGTCTACGTCCAATTCAGCGGATTCAAACTTGACAGGGTCATTGACCCGGTTAGAGAAGATGCCGCTTCGGGCGCCTGCCACCGAGACGACGCGTGGATCCGCCTGCAGGGCATTGCGGTAGGTTTCAAACTCGTTGCCGTTGTTCACCCAGGCGATGAGGGAACCCCGTACATCGAAGCCGAGATCATAATGCCTTTGGTAGTTGGCGTTTTGCAGAAAACCGATGACACTGACGATGGAAATCAACGCGATGGCCAACTGCATCATAAGCAAGGTGCGCGTGAAGTAGTTGGTTCCGGCGAGTTGGAGCTTCTTCTTCAGTATGCTTACCGGGTCAAACTTGCTGATATAGAATGCCGGATAACTTCCGGCGGCAAGTGCGGCGAACATGAGCACACCAAACAGGTACAGGAGAAACGTGGAGTCAAGGTATTGAGGATCGAGTACAAAGTACTGCCACATGACGTTCCAGCCACGGATGAGGATGTCCGAAATCAAGACGCCCAACAAACCGGCGAGGATACAAACAAAAAGGGTTTCGCCGATGTGCTGGGCAATCAGGATCTTCCTTGAACTGCCCATGACCTTCCGTATGCCGATCTCCTTAAGCCGCCGCGACGAAATGGCAATGGAGGTGTTGGTCAGGTTGAAGCAGGCCAGGAGAAGAACAAGTACCCCCATGACATTGGAACCGATGACGGCTGAAATGGGCGGAGCTCCCCAGGTATTGATGCCAACATCACCAGCCCGGTCGGCGTGTGCCATGGTACTGAAGGACTGTAACGCATATTCCTTCACCTGAAAATCATCTCGCACCTTGTTGTTATTCTCGCGAAAAGGCTGGAGTTGCTTGAATACGGCCTCAACCCGGGTTGGGTTTTCAACCCGGATGAAGATCGAGACCTGGGTTCCCCAGTTGTCGCCTTGCATAGAGGGGTGCTCATCCCGGGCATTCTCGAAATTCATATAAGCCGATCCGCCGTGGCTGTAGAAACTGGAGTTCATGGGCGGGTCATCGAATACACCCACCACGTTCAGTTCTTTGAGATTTAGCCCGTAAACCTGCGTGAGTGACTTGCCGATCGCGGCATGGGTATCTCCAAAAAGGCGAATGGCCATTTCGCGGCTTAAAATGACACTCGTTTTATCCTTGAGCGCCACGGCGCTTCCGGCTACGAAATGAAAGGTGAACAGGCTGAAGAAATCCGGATCCACGTAGTGGACGTTACCGGAGAAGACATCGTTATTGATTTTGAAATTCGAATAAGAGTGCGCGTAACGGCTGCTCTGGCTTACATCCGGAAATGTCTTGGCAATTACTTCGCCCAAGGGAAGAGAGGCGATCGTATACCGTCGTTGCTTCCCTTCAAATTCCCGGACCGATGTAACGCGATAGACCTCGTCCCGATTGACATGAATCGCATCAAAGGACCGGTCGTAAGTGTAGGCGAAGTACCCGGTAATGCACTGCGCAATGGCCACCCCCATACCCACCATATTGATGAGGATGAAGAGCTTGTTCTTCAGCAAGCTGCGATAAGTGATCGTTAAGAAACTTCTGAGCATGACCGTCAGGCGCCAGTCCGGTTTACTGGTTCACGGAAAAGTACTTCATGGCCCAACTGCCTGCAATGACCTTGGTCAGGGAACCGCGAAATTTGGGTGATGGAAACTAATGTCATCTACTCGCTTCGCAGCGAATTGACCGGATTCGCCATGGCTGCCTTGATCGACTCGACACTGACGGTGATCAACGCGATGGCAAAGGCGAGGATTCCGGCGCCGAGGAATACCAACACGTTCAGTTGAACGCGGTAGGCAAATCCCTGCAGCCAGCCGCTCATGAGGTAATAACCGACTGGTGCGGCAATAAGAAAGGAAATGATGACGAGCACCATGAAGTCTTTTGACAGGAGCGTGGTGAGTTGGGACATAGAAGCCCCCATCGTCTTCCGGATGCCGATCTCCCGGGTGCGTCGCTCGGTGGAATAGGCGGCCAGTGCGTACAGCCCGAGGCAGGCGACAAAGATGGCCAGTCCTGCGAAGATGAAAATGATTTCAGCCAGTTGTTCTTCCGAACGGTACAGGGACTGCAGTCGCTGTTGCAGGAAGGTGAATTCGAAGGCGGAGGGGACGATCGACTTGTACGTCTCTTCCAGACTTTTCAGGGTCTCGGTCATGTGACTGGTCTTCACGTTGACCAGCAGGTAGTTGACCCCTTCTGTTTTCGCATTATGAAACACGTATCCCCCGATGGCCTCCTTGAGTGAGGCAAAATGGAAGTTCTCCACGACGCCGACAATCTCCACGCGGCCGAATCCATGAACCTGGACAACCCGTTTAACCGCTTCGTCCGGAGTCAGGCCAAGGAAATCGGTGATGACTTTGTTGACCACCACCTGAATGGTTGTGTCTTCGGCGGTTTTCACCTCCGGCAGCCCAGTGCCGGCGAGGTAACGGATGCCCAGCGCTTCAACAACCTTGTTGTCCGCACGGACGGTCTTTATCGACATGCCTTCTCCTTCGCCGCTAAGCGGAGGTATTGATCTGCCGCTGGCGCTGCTGCCGGGATACGATTGCGACCGACTGGTGAGGTTCACATCCGGCAGTTGTTCGAACGCGGCTTTCACTGACATGATCTGTTCGCGATTCTCAGCGCCTGTCGTTCTGACAGCAATCACCTGGTCAGGATCATAGCCGAGCTTTTGATTGCGCATGAAGCCCAACTGCTGGTAGAGCACCAGGGTACTGATGATAAGAACGATCGAAGCCGAAAACTGAAGGACGACCAGGCCTTTCCGCAGGGTCAAACCTCCACCGGATTCGGGCACGGATTTCAACACGCGCTTGGGTGAAAACGAGGACAGGTACAAGGCAGGGTAGAATCCAGCCAGCAGGCTAAGGGTAATCCAGGCTGTCGCAAAAGATCCCCAAAACCAGAGTTGCGATAAGAAGGAAGCCGTGAGTGACTTGCCCGTTACAGCATTGAATAGGGGAAGGCTGGCCGCCGTGAAAAGCACGCTCAGGACAAGGGCCACGAGTACGAACACGACGGTTTCCAGGTAGAACTGTCGGGCCAACTGGCGGCTCGTGGCGCCCAGGGATTTGCTGACGCCGATTTCTTTAAACCTGCGCTGTGATTGCGCGGTGGATAAGTTCATGTAGTTAAACGCCGCGATCAGGATCACAATCAGTCCAAGACCGGACAGGATACGAAGCTGACTGATATCGCCTCTCCGGCCCACCGGGTTATAGAAGTCATCGACATCGCCCATGTAGATGTACAGGTCCTTGAGTGGTTTGAGGTGGAGCGTGAACCACTTCTCATCTTTTTTCAGTTGCCGCCCAAGCATTTCGTCCACCTTCTTCTCAACAACGGCAGGATCAACACCTTCACGGAGCAGGAGGTACGTTTCGAAACTCGCGTTTCCCCACGATTGATTTTGCTCCTGACCGAAGTAGTGCGATGGGAAAGAGCCGATGATGGGATATTGAAAACGCGACGTCGCGGGGGGATCAGCGTAAACACCCGTCACTTCCAGCGGAGCGAACTTGTCAACCGTAAAGGTCTTGCCAATCACATCGGTACTGCCAAAGTACTTCTTGGCTGCCGACTCGCTCATCACCGCGGTGTTGGGCCGGGCAAGTGCCGAGTTGGGATCTCCCTTGATAAAGGTGTAGCTCAATACCTGGAAGATCTCCGGATCAGCCCAGCCAAAGCTTTTTTCGCTCGACTTTACTTCATCGGTAGAGACAAAGGCCAGGTTGCCAAACTCGTGGGAGAAGAACCGAACAGCCCGTTCGACTTCAGGGATGTCTTTGGTAATCGTGGGGCCCACCTTGTTGGGTACGCCGGTCCACTTGTGTACCTGGCCGTTCCAGGAGGCCTCAATGGTCATCAGGTACGTGCGCTCCAGGTTGGCATGATGCGTCTCAAAAGCGAATTCGTCTACCACGTATAACGTGATCAGCAACGTGCAAGCAAGTCCTACCGAAAGCCCAAGCAGGTTGATCAGGCTGAACATCTTATGGCGTACAACACCGCGGATGAAGATTTTGAGGTAATTGAACAGCATGGTTTGGTTATTATGCTATTAGACTTCGTTTCGGACTTTTTGGTTGCATCTGAACCCAGGGGGCTGGGTACTGAGTACTGAGTCTAGTGTTCACGGTTCACCGTTTACCGTTTCACTCACTCCTCAGCGAGTCAACCGGATTTGAAACGGCTGTCCTGAGGGCCTGTACGCCCACGATGGTAATGGCGAGAAAGAGCGCTGAGAATCCCACCATGGGGAGGATCCATATCGACAATTCGATTCGGTACGGGTAGCGTTGGAGGAACTCGTTCATGATGTACCAGCCCACGGGCGCAGCGATGACAAAAGCTACGGCCACGATGCGGGAGAAGTCTCGTGTGATCAGCAGCACGAGGCTCGAAACGCTGGCACCCATCACCTTGCGTATGCTGAGCTCCTTGCTGCGTTGTTCCGTGGCGAACGAGGCCAGCCCAAACAGTCCGAGTGCGGTGATCAGCAGGGTAAGTACGGTGAATACATTTGACAACCGTCCGATCATGGAGAAGGTGGCGAACTTGCGCTCGAACGTCTCGTCAGCAAACCGGTACTCAAAAGGATAGGCTGGGTTGTATTTCTTGAAGATGGCCTCGACACCGGCAAGTGTTTGCTGGATGTCGTCGGATGGTTTGATCCGCACGGTGATGGTGCTGGACCAGGAGGGCGAATGAACCATGATCAACGGCTCGATCGGACGGTGGGCATCGCCCATCAACACGTTCTCCATCACGCCGATGATGTGCCAATCCTGTTCCCACATCTTGACAGTCTCGCCAATCGGGTGTTCAAGGTTCAGGATATCCACCGTGGCCTGGTTGATTACGAGGGCCATGGAGTCGCTCGGGAATTCAGGGGAGAAGTCGCGCCCCTCAAGCATCTTGATACCCAGGGTCTTGGTATAATCGTATTCCGTGGCGATCGTGGTGAATTCGATCCGCTGCCCAGGCTGCCTTCCCGGCCAATCGTCGAGGGTGTTGGTCGAATAGATCGCAGTGACGGGGCTGTTACTCTTGCACATCGATTCAACGTGACCGCTGGCCAATAATTCAGTTTTCAGCGGCGTGTAATTCTTCTCGATGTCACTGGTGGTCCAGATCAACAGCAGGTTGTTGCGATCGTAGCCTGTGTCCCGATGGCGAAGGTGCTGAATCTGCTGGTAGACGACCACCGTGCCAATCATAAGGAGAATTGAAAAGACAAACTGAAGCGTTACCAGCACCTTCCTTGGGGTCGCTGAAGCACGGCTGGCCATGAACCTTCCCTTCAGTACCTGAACCGGGTTGAATGCCGACAAGTAAAAGGCGGGATAGCTTCCGGCGAACAGGCCGGCAATCAGCGTAAGTCCCAGACCAGGCACCCAGAAGTTGGGGGAGGTGTATTGAATTTCAAGATGTTTGTTGACCAGCTGGTTGTAGAGCGGCAGGGAAAGTTCAACGAGCCCGATGGCGATAAGGAATGCCATCAAGGCAAGCAGCACGGATTCCCCGAGAAACTGAAAGATGAGGTCCTTGCGGCGCGAACCGATGCTTTTGCGGATACCGACTTCCCGGGCACGACGCTCTGAGCGGGCCGTAGCCAGGTTCATAAAGTTGATGCAGGCGATGACAAGGATGAAAATCGCAATTCCTGTGAAGAGCCGGACATAGAGAATCATGCCGCCAGACTCTTTGCCGTTGGTGAAGTTGGTGTACAACCGCCAGTGGCTCATGGGCTGAAGGAAAAGGGACACGTTGCTCAAGTCCTTATGGTGTTCCGCGATGATGTCACGGATGGACTGGTCAACCTCGGCAACCGGAGTGCCCGGCGTCAGCTCCACGAAAACCTGGCTTACGTTATTATCCCAGCGGTCTTTCACATTCTTCACCCATGACTGCGTCAACTCGTAGTGGCCGTAAGCCATGAAAAACTCGTAGCTGGCGAAGGTGGTATTCTTTGGTAAATCGGCCATTACACCGGTGACCTTCACTTCTAGGTTGTTGTCAACAACAATGACTTTGTTCATGGGGTCCTCATTTCCGAACATCGCCTTGGCGAGGGCTTCGGTCAGTACAATGGAACGGGGGTCGTCCAATGCACGGTTTGTGCCCTTTATCATCGGCAAATCGAACATGTCGATGAACGACTCCGTCACCCACATCCCCACCTTGTTTAGTTTCTTATCACCGACGGAAAGAAGCGCCCCTTCGCCCCAGTTCGTGCGGGCCGTGCGCTTTATGCGGCTGTCTCTTTCAAGCAGCGCATCCTTTAGCGCGTAGGGAACCGATTGGCCGGTGGTGATCCCTTTGTCAACCTCCGCATTGAGCCGCACCTGGTAGATGTGATTGTACTTGGGGAAGTACTGGTCGAAGGTGGTCTCATCGTACACCCAGAGCAGAATGAGTATGCTGCAGGCAAGCCCGGTGGAAAGTCCGGCGATGTTAATAAAGGAGAAGACCGGGTTCTTGAGCAGGCTCCGGACAGCGATCTTCAGGTAGTTGAACAGCATGCGGTTGGGTTATTCGTTGCGGAGTGAGTTTACCGGGTTCGCCGAGGCAGCCTTGAGCGATTCGAAGCTCACCGTGGCCAGGGCGATAAACAGGGAGGTGAGTCCGGCCACGATAAAGACCCACGCATTGACCGTGATGTGGTAGGCAAAACCTTCCAGCCACCGGTTCATGAAGTAAGCGGTGACAGGGGCGGCGATGACAAAAGCGATGACGACCAGTTTTACAAACTCCTTCGACATCATGCCGGCAATTTGCCCCAGGCTGGCGCCCATCACCTTGCGGATGCCAATCTCCTTGAATCGGCGCTCTGCCATGAAACTCGAGAGGCCGTAGAGTCCGAGGCAGCAGATGATCATGGCGATAAAGGTAAATGTGGTGATGATGGAGGCCACCCGGCGATCCTCCTCATACTGCTTTTGCACCGCTTCGTCCAGGAAATGATATTCAAAGGGTGTGTCGTTCACCCGGCCTTTCCACACCTTTTCGAGTTCAGCAAGAAGGCTCGACATGTCGCTCGTTTTCACATGGACCACCACGTTTTCGTAGCCCGTGGGTTCTTCCGGGATTTCAAAGATGGTGGGGAAGATTTCCTCCTTGAGCGACAGCTGATGATAATCTTCCATCACGCCGATCACTTCATAGGAGTACTTCTTCTCATGCCAGTCGAAATGAAGCATGCGGCCGATCATTTCTTCGGGCGTAAATCCGAGCTTTTTCACGGCGGTCCGGTTGATGATGATCTTGTTCTTGTTCTCGGCGCGGTTTTCGCTGAAGGGACGACCGGCGATGAGCGGAATACCCAGAAGGGCCTGGTAGCCATAGTCCACCGGGTTCCGACGGTAGAGGAGCGCGGTTTCCATGTTGCCGCCGTCGGGGTAGTACATCATGTCGCTCCAGATCATGTTGCCGGGCATGTAGTCAGCAGCCGACACCGCGTTAATCTCCGGGTTGCGGGAGAGTTCCTGGTACAGAGCGGGGTACGCTTCGCGAGCCGTTCGACTTCGAAGCGGAAGGGCAATCCGTGCGCCGGACTCAAAGCCGAGATCTTGTTCCTGCATGAACCGAAGTTGATCGCCGATGATGAGCATGCCGCAGCCCAGGGCTATGGCAATAATGAACTGAAAGACGACGAGGAATTGGCGCAGGGTGCCGTTGGCGGCGGTGAGATTGGTTTTGCCCTTCAGTACCTGGGCGGGTTGAAAGGAAGACAGGTAGAAGGCTGGGTAGCTGCCGGCCAACAAACCGGTGATCGTGGCCAAAGTCACGAGGGATGCAGCCAGGAAAAGGAGGGAACCTGAATCCAGCTGAATATGGCGTTCGGTAAGCGTGTTAAAAAATGGAAGGGCGCCTTGCACAATACCAATGCTTATCAACACGGCGATGAGCACGATCACAATGGCCTCGCCAAACACCTGCTGAATGAGGGAATGACGCACGGCGCCCATCACCTTCCGGATGCCAATTTCAGTGGCGCGTTTTCCGGCCTTTGCCGTGGACAAGTTCATGAAGTTGATACACGCGATGACGAGGATGAACAACCCGATCGCGCCGATGATGTAGAGGTAGTTGATGCGTGGGCTGCGACCGATGTCAGATTTCAGATAGACATCTTTCACCGGTTGCAGGTGGAGAGACTTTTTCATACCCATGGCTTTCATCGCTTCGGCTCCGTGCTTGATCAGCACATCGTTCATTTTCTTTTCCACGAGTGCGACGTCGTGACCGGGCACCAGGCGGACATAGGCAGGAACAAAATTGTTGCCGGCCCATTCGTTGGAAGCGTTGGGATCCGTTCGGATGAAGGCGCCCCAGCCTGAGCTTGTCATGGAGATGATGAAATTGGGACGGATGTGGCTGTGTTCTTCGCTTCGGTAGACGCCGGTGACCCGGAAGTCGCCGTTGGGTCCGCCCTGGTTGATGTGAATTGTCTTGTCCAGAGCGGGCTCATCGCCGAACAGTTTCTTCGCGAGATAGTCGGCCAACACCACGGACTGGGCTTCGACCAGGGCCTTCTTGGGATTGCCCTCCGTGAGCGTATAGTTGAAAAGCTCGAAGAAGGTGGAGTCGCCGACAAATCCGTTGGATTCATAGAACATGTTGTCACCATAGCGAATCAGGTTGTGTGATACCCCGGGCGGGTTCAGGATCCGCGTGGCCAGTTCGATTTCCGGAATTTCTTCCCACAGGGCCATGGCGATGGGCGGTGAGGTGGTCGCCAGTTTGTCGAGGCCGCGTTCAGACTCGAAGTGGGTTACTATCCGGTAGAAGTCCTCCAGGCGGTCATGATGCCGGTCGTAGCCAATTTCATCCGCCAGGAAGAGTGCCAGCAGGAGACAACACGCGATCCCCAGCGAGAGGCCAAAGATGTTGATGAACGAGTAGACCTTGTTCCGGACCAGGTTCCGGAAAGCAATAATGAAGTAGTTGCGGAGCATAGTCAGCTTGGTGTTGGCTTGGTTTAACGAAATCAATGCCAAGACGGATGAAAATCAACTGAATGCCCAAAAAAAGGGGATTTTCGGCCTTCTGTATGGACGGAGACGAACGGTGGTGTCCGGGATCGGGCGGTTGCCTTTAGCCCGGAGACCAGAAGATTCTACCTCATGATGACCACGCGGTGATAGGACGTACCCACCTCAGATACAACCCTGAGAAGGTAGAGTCCCGACGTAAGATCTGTTGTTGAGACTCTTGCTGTGTGGGAGCCTTTTTCATAGACTCCGGAATGGCTCCACAGGAGTTCACCACGAACAGAAAGCAAATTCAATTCGATGGCCACTCTATCAGCGATTGAGAAGGTGACGAATAGTTGATCCGAGGCCGGGTTAGGGGACAGGATCAAGGGCAAAAGTGATGGTTCCAGTCCGGTCGGCACATCGTGCGCCTTTACGGTTACCTGGAAGTTTTGGGTGACTTGTATTAAGCTGGGATCCCAAGCCTTAATTGTGATGGTGGCAGTGCCCTGGTTCTGGCTGCTATGAATCTCCAAAGTGTTCTCCCTTGTTATTCCAGCCACCAGGGTTGGCTGTGTGGATGTTACGGCGTAGGAAAGTGGTTCATTGTCGGGCTCACTGAAGTAGTTCACGAGATCAAATTCTATGACAGAATCAGGCGGCATGGTCAGATTTCCAATTCCCTTAAGGATAATCGGGGGATGATTGGTATAGGCAATCATTTTTACCGGAATCTTGACGAAGGCTTGGTTGGGGTCATTGGAAAAGAAATTCAGATCGGCGTTGTACGTACCGTTCTTTAACCCGTGGGAATTGAAAGTCAATGTGTAATTGACATTCTGCCCGGGAAGAATCGACCCTGCAGTCGTTGAAGCAGTAAGCCATGCTAATTCTCCATCGATGGTCCTCATAAAGGCTACCGTTATTTCCTCCACCTGAGTCATGCTTAGGGTTTGATCGGGGGCGGTAAAGAACATCAAGAGGTATATCCTGGGAGCAAGGGTATAGTTGGCCCCATGGCGGTCGTCGTTGATAGCAGGATTAAAGTAATAGTCGATGTAATTGTACCGTGGACTGACAAGAATTTGATGCATGTTTGGTTTGCCCGGCCCGGAGGTGACCTTGTAAGATGCCGGGAACCCAATTGTATAACTGCTTACGCCAACGGTTTGCCTGGACGTAGTTGTATATCCGGATGACAAATTGCCTTCTACCTGGAACCAACCACTGCCAGTATCTGCTCCGAAAACAAACAGGCCGGGGGTCTTCGAAGTAAAATAGGTTCCCCCCAGCCCAGGGCGCAAAGTGCTGTTGGTATAGTTCAGTATCCCCGAGGTATTATTCCTTAAATAGTTGAACGTATTTGGTCCATCCGTCAAGTGATCGCCAACATCACCTCCTGAAAAATCGACCAAGCCGGGAATTTTGCTGGTAATTCTTGAGTGGAAGCGAGTGAGGCTGTCCAGCCCAGCCTGCAAGGTTCCCAATCCCGGCCGACTAATGCGAAGATTCCATTGTAACGGGTAACCGCCTGTATTTTGAACTTGCCCGGATACGCTTGTGTTCTCGTCAAGTCCCATGTTAACCTGTATGCCTGCTGGGCTCGTAGCAATCACAGGGGGGTTATATACGGTGCTGTTTACTTTGTATGTAAGGACAGAGAAGTCTGGATCATTTGTTTGAATAACAATCTGACCCTGGAATGATCCTGCGGCGGTGGGAACCAACTTGATATTCACTAATTGGGTGTCGCCGGCCGGAATCGATAGCCTGTCGGAACTTCCTGAAAGTACCGCTGAACCCGTGATGGAGGAGATGATCAAGGGTTCTGTGCCTCCGTTCTTGAGCTTGATTGCCCATTTGGCCTCCTGCCCCACAAAAGATACCTGGAGGGTTGTATCGGCCGCCGATATAATCAAGTCAGGTGCGGAGGTAACGGTCAACGTAATAGGCACTTTGATTACCGGTTGCGAAGGAGAATTCGTTGCGATGCCAAGAATGGTCGAATAGGTTCCTATTGAAATGTCACGCGTATTTAGCTTATAGGGGATCAGTGCCTCGGGATTGAGGGGTGAGTTAGCGGCCTCCGGCAGAGAAAGCCATCCGCGCAGGTGTGGCTTATAAATGCCAAACCCTGTCCCCATCGAACCTTCGCTAACATAAAACCCGCCTGATTGCTCCTTTGATGAAAAGGTCATGCTGGCCAGGATAGTGTGAAACTCCGGCACGTGAGGAAAGGTATAAATCAGCGAATTGGTGTTGAATAAGGTCAGGCGATAGTCTTGTGTGCGATAAGTCGACAAATACAATCCGGATTGTTCATCGTATCCACCCGATTGCCCTTGAAGAGTATTGTAATGAATTAGGTTCCACGTGTTATTATAAGGGTAGTATTGTGCAAAACCGCCACCTGCACCAGAGTGAGCATAAGAACTATTGTCACCGGAAAGGATGCTTCCACGCCTGGAGAAGTGCACAGGGCTGCCCTGGCTAATACTCTGCGAATGGGTTACCAGGTTGATTCTGCCCACCGATTTGCCTTCCGCGACTGTAAGAAGATTGCCGTAAACGCCAATGGTGCCAGTCGCAAAAGTCGAACGAAGTAACGACCACGCGTTGGCTTCAATGGAATAGACGGCGATAGTATCCATCTCTTCAGGAGCAAAATAGAGGTTCCCGTTTCCATAGGCAGCACCTGCGTATTCCATCACCTTGAGGGGTCCGTTTCCTGAGGCTGACCAAGCACGGGTGGAAGGATCGTATTTATAAAGAGTGTTGCCATTGATGGAATAACCGAAAACAAAACCTGTGGCGGGATCGGTAACGAGCCCCGTCAACGGAACAGGTGACGATGGAAGTCTCAAAAACGCACCCAGGGATCCCTGGTCAGCTACGGTCTCATTCTCGCCATGGAAATAGGTGCCAGACTTGATGTAGAGTCGTGAATTGGGAGCCTGGTTGGTAAGGAGAAGTGTATCCGAATAGCTTACGCCGTAAGGGAGCGTAATTGAGATAGGCCCTGGCAGATTGGTTAATTCCGGAGGAACCGACGAATTGATTGGACAAAAAATTTCATATACACTTTCGTCAGGGTCGTTGGTGTCAATATACAGGTGGGCCTGCAAATAGCCTTCGGTCGTGGTAACGGCTGTAGCCAACACTTTAATGGATTGCCCCGGGGATAACGTAAACTGGGAAAGTGAAAGTGTGAGCACCGGATCCGGAGACCTGAAAATTCCCGTCAGCGTGGCGGTGCCTTGGTTAGTTATGAGAATCTCCTGAGTGCCGGGGACTCCGACGTACAAGTCGTTGAATTCTACTTGTATCGGCGCTTGAATGTCGGGACCTGGCAACACACGCAATAGGACGGGAACAATGATTTCTGGTTTATACGGGTCGTTGTGTGTGAAACGAACTTTAGCAGGATAGTCACCGACGAGCAATCCAGAAGCGAGGACGTCAAGTTCACAGTTACGTGTGGCGCCGGGTTCAACAAAGAACATGGATGGGTAATGGAAGAGCCAGTAAAAATCATAAGGCTCAAAACGCGCAAATTGTATGTCGTCTCCTCCGGCGGCATAGTAAAGTCCCCTCATTCCTGAAGAGAGAAATGTCATGCCACCATTTGCTTTCGTGAAATAGTATTTGGGACGAACTCCCCAGCTCTGTTGCCGAATGTCGTAAACGACCATATTGGCATTCGAATTGGTTGAAATATAGATTGCCTCATGAATCGGATCGACTACAATTCCCTCAGTGAGGCCAAGATTGGGACGGGCCACGGGGGTCCATTCGTTCCTGGCCAGGTTAAATTGAGCTATCCGAAGATAGCCACCACCTTCATAGGCATACACAATTCCCCGATGATGCACCAACCCTCCCGTTGTCGAGAAGGTGAAGGGTACAACCGGGAGGGAGGTCCATTGTTGAAGTGAGGGATCGTAACGCCGGATGAGATTACCCAACGCCAGGTACAATGCGGTCTGATCGCTGGTAACCAATTGAGTAGCCATAGGAGCTGTGATGGTATTCCAGGAAGAGGACACCAGATCATAGATTTCAATTACAGAGGTGTCTGTAAAAGTGAAGTAAAGTTTTTGGCCCAGCTGGGTGGCACCGACGGAGCCCGTGTGAGCACTGGGCGTTGGGCTTACCATTCTCCAGGTGTCTTCAACCGTGTTATAAGCCAAAAGGGCCTGTGCGGTTACGCTGTAGCCGTAGATTTCGGATTGACTTTCAACGGCTATGATAGTGGCCAAGGAAGCGGTGCTCCCGTTGAGCAGCGTGAAATCACCAGGTGCTTCTTTCTGAAGATTGCCGCCCTCAGTGTCAGCAGCCATCATGGAAATGGACGATGGGGCCATTCCCAAAGACATCGGGATAGACGTAATGGGTTGGTCGAATTCAACTTTGATCTCCCCGTCAAGCCGTTGGTTTCCGGTGTTCTGAATGGTGAAGTACCTTATTTTATCTTTTCCAACGTGGGTGGTTATGTACACCGTGTCCAGATCAAGAACGAATCGAGGCGGGTCAATTCCTCTTCCCTCGAGGACAACCGTCGCAAGGGGCTGATCGGGATCGTCTGATTGTATGGTGATTGTTCCGGTACGCTCGCCAAGTTGGGCAGGCGTAAAAGTGACCTGCAGCGGAAAGGACTCCCCGATGCCGATAACAGCGTCTTGTGCATCCGTTACAAACTCAGCCGTCGAAGATTGAATGGAGTTGACAGTTAAGGTACTGGTCCCATTGTTAAGCAAAGTCAGCGTGAGCGTTTTGGGTCCTGTTGGGGCAACCTCGCCGAACGACATGGCGCCAGGTGATAATTTGAGATTGGGGGCGCTTTGCACGGTCAACGAAACGGGTAAATCGATCAAGGGGTGATTAATGTCGTTAGAAAGCACTCTTATGTTGGATGTAAAAGTTCCGGGCGCCATTCCATCCGAATTTATGATGACAAGGATATTCGTTGAGCCGGCGGGCTGAAGTATTCCCGAGGCGTTGGCCAGCAGCCAGGACACTGCGGGCGGCTGAGGCATGACCTGGTACGCAAGTTCTCCAGTTCCTGTATTCCTAAGGGTCAATCCGGCCTCCAGCCTTACACCGGTTAATTGATTCGCAGTCAAGGAAGCAGGTGTAACTTCAATGACACCGGGATCTTTGGTTCTGCCATTGGTCAGGTTGGACAATATTGACCGATTGCCGAATGCGTCAATGGAACGAAGAATCACATAATACGTAGTCGAAGGACTGAGTCCCCCAATTGTAAAGGTCTCAAGCGTTCCGGAGGGGGCAGGCAGAGGTGGGTTAAGAACAGGTGTTGCAGAGAGAAAATTTGCGTCGTTGATTGGCGAGGTGGAGTACCAAATCTCGTATCGTGCTGCTTTGCCAACTGTGCCATTATCTCCCGTGGCCGTCCACGATACCGTAACCCCGATGGCCGAGGTGGAAGTTGTTTGTAGATCTGTAATTGGCGAAGGGCGAACGTTATCCGTTATTCGAATAGCCCCATCACCGTTCAACCTTCCACGGCCGAGAAGACCTTCATAGTTTGGATTCTTAGTGTCTATATTCTCTGCAGTAAGCGCAATGCGTGCGTGAATGGATTCAGGGTGCATTCCTGGGGACTTGTATTTGGAAACAATCAACGCAGCGATGCCTGACGCCTGCGGGCAGGCCATAGACGTTCCTGAGAGAGTCCCATAATAGCCCTGTGTACGAGGAAACGTGCTGTAGATTTCTGTGCCTGGCGCCGTAATGTCGATCCATGTGCCGTAATTGGAGAAGGTGGATCTTACATCGCGTGAATCCGATGAAGCCACGGCCATGACAGGAGGATAGGAGGCTGGATATCCGAGATCCGGATTCCATGTATTACGGTTTCCGGCGGCGAAGATCACGATGCCGCCCGCCATCGGTCCAGTCTGGATGTTTTGATTGAAATGCTGATTTGAATTATCGTAGCCGGCCCGGGCAATGAAGTAGTTGATCGCCGCCTCAATAGACGGAGAATAGGATAGGTTGATGCCCCAGCTATTCTGGGCGATTACAGCCCCGTTATCTGCTGCATAGACCAATGCGTCTTCGGCGTTCCCTGCGTTGGTGTTCCCGAAAATGGCACAAGACATGAGCCGGACACCGTTGGCTGTTCCTGATCCTCCGGCAATGCCGGCCACGCCAATACTATTGTTGGTTATGGCGCTGATGATGCCTGCCACATGCGTTCCATGAAAGTCCGGAAACAATGTTGAACTATTGTCGCCAAACCCGAATCCGTTCACATCATCAACATAGCCATTTTGATCATCGTCAATTCCGTTGTTCGGAATTTCGTCTGTGTTGATCCAGAGGGCCGCATTCAAATCAGGGTGCAATACATCGATTCCACCGTCTATAATGGCCACGGTGACGTCAGGGGACCCGGTCTCTACCGTCCACGCACCCAGGGCGGCGTGGATATCGGCGCCTGTGGTTCCACCCGTTTGGCCTTCATTTCGAAGATGCCATTGAAACCGAACATACTGGTCATTGGAAATGGTGCTGATAGGTGTTTCGTCTGTCGGAGGATCAACCCTTTCCGAGACAATCCGGAATGGCTTACCGGTAATTTCGGCTGCATCCAGCATGCCCGTATTCATCAGCGCCTTGATGGTGTTGACAGCTGAAGATTGCGTGGTGTCAAGTTCCAACTCGTACCAAAGGTGAAGGCCAAAGGCGATGTGAGCTTGTTCAAATTGTCCGGCAGGTCGGAAGACGCGTTTAATGGACCGAATCCCGGAGCTGGCGGCCACCTGATCAAGTGCGGGCAGACCGGTCATCACCGCACCGCGGCTGTTCGATCGATTTTGGATGTGGCTTGTCTCTTCAGCAACTGCCGGCTTGAATTTAATGCGAACGACACCACGCGAAAGAGACTGAGCAAAAGTTGAGTAATGGAGAAGTAACCCAAGAGCGAGGAATACTATGCGCATTTTGGCAAAGTAGAAAGCGAAAGGAAGAAAGGCAAGACCTAATCCGTCCCAAAGTTCATGTACTTCGCCTCCTTCTGTTTCGCCACTTCATCTTTTTCGCGTTTGATGCGAACCTTGGCGACTGGGCCGACCATGATGGGCACCGTCTCGACTTCCACGTTGGCGAGTTCGAGTCCATACATCTCTTCGGTGGTGAGGCTGTATTTCTTGATGAAGCGGTAACCTTGAATGATCAGGTTATCGAATGTCGAGATCTCGCTGTCGACCGAGGCGAGCGAGTGCAGCATGACAAACTTGAAGTCGGCCGGCATGCTGTGTTTGCGCAGGGAATCGTAGTGGCTCACCAGATCGATTTCCGCATTCTCCGCCATATCGTGCAGGATGCGCGCAAAGAGAAGGTTAACGCGATGGTCGGCCTTGAATCCCAGTTTAATGCGAATAAAGAAGCACTTGCGGGGAATAATGGTATCAACGGAATATTTGGAGGTATACGGACTGTCTACCGTATCCACATGTATAAACCAATAGACGTCCGCACGCTTTGGTCGTTTCTTGAAAATGGAATAAATGATGTTTGAGTCGATGTACCGCTTGCTGTCGGCAACTGCCATAAACACAAGGTGCGTAGCTTCTTTGGGAATGGTGGTGTCCGCCTGGAGATCCTGAATCAGGGGAATGTAGTGCTTAAGATCAACAAATTCGGTATGACGATCCCGTAGTCTTCGGGCCTTAAGGAGAATGAACATCAGGACGAAAAAGACGGAAGCGATGATGAAGGTGAAGGAGCCGCCATGCTGAAACTTGTCAAGGTTTGAAACAAGGAACATTCCTTCCAGGGTAAAGAAGAGCAAGGCGAGTAAGGAAGAACGAAGCCGTGATTTTTTTACCGTTGTAAAATAGTAGACCAGCAGGGTAGTGGTCATCAGCATATTAAATGTGATGGCCAGGCCGTAGGCCCCTTCCATGTGTTCGGACTTTCCAAAGTATACTACTACGAGAATCGTTCCAGCCAACAAGAGCCAATTGATCGCCGGCAGATAAATCTGGCCTTTCATTTGACTGGGGTAACGTACGCGTGTACTTGGCCACAGTTTAAGCTTCATGGCCTCGTTGACGAGCGTAAAGGTTCCGGAAATCAAGGCTTGACTGGCAATGATCGCTGCGGCCGTCGCCAGAATGATGCCGAAGATGAGAATCGGCTCTGGAATGATAGAGTAGAAAGGATTGCGTCCTTCAAGTTGCTGCCCCATATTGGACATCAGCCATGCGGCCTGTCCAAAGTAGTTGAGCAGCAGGCAGATTTTGACAAATACCCACCCTAGACGGATGTTGTTCTTGCCGGTATGACCCAAGTCCGAGTAAAGCGCTTCGGCCCCGGTTGTGCAGAGGAATACAGCACCCAGGAGCCAGAACCCCCCAGGGTACTTCGTCAGGAGATTCCATGCATAGACCGGGTTGATGGCTTCAAGCACGGCAGGGTACTGGAGTACTTGCACTATTCCAAAATACCCAATGAAAATGAACCAAAGCAGCATGATCGGCCCGAATGTCCCGCCGACTACGTTGGTGCCAAACTGCTGGAAAAAGAACAGCAGAACCAGGATGGTGACGACGATTGGCGCTGTTGAAATCTGAGGGTAGTCTATCGTGATGCCTTCAACCGCGGCTGAAATGCTCATGGGAGGGGTGATAAACCCGTCGGCTATGATGGCTGAACAACCCAGGATGGTTGGGAAAATCACCCATCCTGCCTTGAATTTCCTGACCCATGCATACAGGGCAAAAATGCCGCCTTCCCCCTTGTTGTCTGCGTTTAGCGCCAGGTAGATATACTTGGTGGTGGTGATCAGGGTTAGCGTCCAGAAGACACAGGAGACCCCACCCAGGACCAGGTCCTTTGAAATGACCGATTCGCCGACGATGGACCGGAATACGTACAGCGGCGAGGTTCCGATATCTCCGTAAATGATGCCCAAAGAAATGAGAACACCGGCAACAGTCAGCGGGTACTTGTTTATATGCTTTCCGTCATCCATGGTGGTCTAATCGTTTTCTTTTGG
>JAYRNL010000011.1:0-2901 GCA_041912235.1 Cyclobacteriaceae bacterium | reverse complement strand
TCCCGAAGGCCTTGAGGGAGATCAGTCCAAGGATGAGAATCGGGCCCAGCGTGAAGATCGTCATCATCGGACTGATGCGGATCATGAGTACCAGGCAGATCACCGCGGTAAGCACGCCGCCGACCAATTGCACCAGCCCGGTGCCCACCAGGTTGCGAACGCCTTCCACGTCGTTCATAATGCGACTGACCAGCGCTCCGGATTTATTGTTGTCAAAGAACCGGATAGGCAGCCGAAGGACCTGCTTACCCACTTTGGTACGCAATTCAGAAATCAGGTGCTGGGCCTCCACGCTGAGCAATTGGGTAAGGATGTAGGAGGTCACCGACTGTACCAGGATGGAGCCCGCCACGGCCAGCAGCAACAACTTCAGCATTTCCATGTCACCCTTGGCGATGACGTCGTCCATCAGGTATTGGGTGGCCCCAGGCAACACCAGCCCGGAAAGGCGGCTGATGATGATGAGGAACAACCCCAGTAATAACATGTTTCTGCGGGGCCATACTATGGTCTTGAAGACCTGGCCGATGGTGACTTTGGCTTTGCTCATGGAAAAAGAAGGCAATATTACTCGATCGGAGACGGATTGGGAAGGGGAATATTGTGCTGGACAGCGTTCAAGTTTAAAGCCTGCCTGCCCGCCGATTGATGAGCCTTAGGCCAAATGCAAACCTGGCAACGGAGTCAGGTTCAAAGTTCAACAGTTCAAGGTTCAACAGTTCGATAGGCCAACAGCCAAGAGCCAATGCTTACACCAAATCAACATGATACACATCCGTCTCATTACGGGCAATGTTGGCGACGTGGAAGCCGCCGGGCTCGGGGATTTGTTCAAGAAGGTCGAAGATCCGGGTGGATTTGGGGAGACCGGCGAAGATGAGGAGAAAGGTATAGGGTTGTTTGTCGGGAATCAGTGTCCACTGCGGGGCATAACTGATATTCTCGGCGTGAATGAGTTCGGCCTTGGCGGAAGAGTGCCGATCGATGAGGAAGGTGGTCTTCCAGATGCGGATAAGCATGTCCTGCCACTGGTTATCGAAATGACAGTGTACATACACATACGAGTCATTCATCAGATCGGGGTGCAATAGCGCAAACGCGTCGAGATCGACGGACGGTTTTGCCTTGACCGGCGGCTCCAGGGTGGTCACTTTTGCCATTGAGTAAAGCTACACGATAAACTTCCCTTTGGACCACGGCCTTATGCGAACGGTTGCAGCGACGACCGGTGATTATTATCATCTCAAAATTCTATCTTGGCGGCTTACCTTTATCCCATGACCGAAGTCAAGCCGTCGGAACCAAGGCCTACCGTATCCATTCACGGATTAGGCACCTTCATGCTTGAGGTCGGTATTATGCTCCTCCGCTCGGGCGCCAGCACGAAGCGCATCCGCATCACGCTGCGCAGGCTGTCCAACGCCTATGGTTATCATCTCGACGATCACATTGAGCCACGGGCCGTATCCTTGTCACTATGGAAGAATGCGCGCAAGGGAGAGGTCTTCAATGGTACGCGTGTGGCCGGCGGACTGGTCATCAATTTCAAAATGATCTCCGGCATCAGCCGCATGAGCTGGTCGGTGGTGGAAAATGCTTGGACAGAAGAAGCGCTTTGGACCGAGTTGAACCGGTTGAAATCGCTTGAAGACTATCCGCGGGTCATCGTTCTGGCCGCAGCAAGCACGGCCGGCGCAGCCTTCTGCTACATGTACGGCGGCGGGATGCTCGAGCAGATCATCACCTTCGGCGCCACCTTCATCGGGCTCGCTGTAAAACAAACCCTGACCAAACGAACTTTTAACGCATACCTGGTTACGTTCATGAGCGCTCTCGTGGCCGGACTGGTGGCCATCCTATTCTCCCTGGTAAACACCAATCTCGTTCTTGAACACGCGATTACCACCTCCTTTCTCTTTCTTATCCCGGGCGTTCAGTTGATCAACTCCATCAGCGACCTGATGGATGGCGAGATCCTCAACGGCATCGACCGGGGTGTCAACGCCATAATGCATGCACTGGCCATCGCCTTTGGGTTATCTGCCCTCGCGTTCCTGTTTAATCTCCACGCCTGATGGACGAACTGCTGCACATATTTCTTCGATCCATCTGGTGCGGCATGGCGGCGATGGGCTTCAGCATCATGTTTAACACACCCCCACGCACGCTTATCGCCATCTGGAGCGGCGGCTTCATGGCCGGGTTTGTCAAGTATGGAACAATGGGCCTGTTTCCCGAAGCGGGTTTTATCATCAGTTCCTTCCTCGCTTCGCTGGCCGTTGGCTTCGTCAGCATTCCCATGGCCCACTGGCGACATGTGCCTCCGGTAATTTTCTCGATCCCTTCCGTCATCCCCCTTGTACCCGGCGTCTTCGCCTACCGCACCATGCTGGGGCTGATGAGCCTCACTAACCAGAACAACGAGAATTTTTCCAAGGCTGTGGAGTTCACCATCCACAACGGGGTAAACACGTTGTTCATCGTGATGGTTCTTGCCCTCGGCGTACTGATGCCGATGTACTTATTAAGGAAAGAATCGGTGAAGACGATCCGGTGGGGAAAGTGGTGAGGGGGCGAATGGTGATCAGCAATCGGTGATCAGTTATCAGTGATCAGTTATCAGTGATCAGTAATCGGTGATCAGTAATCGGTGTGTAGGGTCCTAAATAGAGTTGACCGTTATTTAGGTTAGTTAGACATAATTAGATTCTTTTCAAATTCATCTGGAGTCAAGCCATCCAAACTTGTGTGAGGCTTGCATTGGTTGTACATCTTCACGGCATATTTAAGTCTTTCAGCTAGCTCCTTTTGATCTTGGGGATTGTAGTGACGCAAGTACTGATTCTTGATAGTTCGGTTCAATCGTTCGGCATGCGGATTCTCATAAGCAGTTTTGCCCAT
>JAYRNL010000010.1:0-7380 GCA_041912235.1 Cyclobacteriaceae bacterium | reverse complement strand
TGAACACTACAAATCCACCATAGCTGTCCACAGGGATTTGTATTCCAGGGCCAGGAGAAAGCAGCAGGCGTTAGTTACAGGAATCACGTTCGTCGTCGGTCCTGACGGGAAGGCCACCCATCCTGTCGTTACGGGCTTCAAAGGTTATGGATTGGATAAGTTGATGTTGGCGGCATTTGAATCTGCTCCGAACGTGTGGATCCCAGGAATCAGGTCGGACGGCATGCCGGCAACATGTCGGTTTGGTATAACCGCTGTTATTTGCCCGGATGGTCCAGCGCCAGGTGCAACAGTTGCCGGAAGCGATCCGTTTAATCCCGGCAGCAAGCCGACTACCTCCTGCACCTATCAGTTACCTGCGCCAGACTCGGTGAAGGTACTGTTTATCCTAAACCCGCGTGTGGCCAGTCAAAAGATCAATACAGATTTTTTAGCTGTCCGGGGTTCCAAACAAGTTGTAAAGCCTTACATTGCTTTTGAAAGTATCTCTCCGAGAAATAATTATAGAGGGAGCAACAGCTACGAAATTTTCGTTCCAGAAGCAAGACCGTATGATTCGGAACGTCCCCAGGTCCAATCACGGAATGAATCCACCGGTATTCAATTCTCTCCCAATGGCAGGAAAATCGCGTTGGATGCTTCGCTGCTGACGGGAGGCGCCCATGGACTGCTAGTCGCTCCGGTTGAGCCCGGCAATTTCGTTCAAATCGATTGTGGAACCATCCTGAATGTTTTTTGGCTGGACGATTTCAATGTCGCCTTCAAGTACCAGTTTGGCGAAACTCCGCCTCTGCACTCGTTGTACGATCATTCGACGGGTGAAGTGGTTACCCGAAAGGATTCCATCACTTATTTTGATCGGATTTCAGCCGACCGGTCAATGATCTGCCTGGCCAGGCAACGGGGCCAAACGCAGAATGCCATTTTCATAGTCAAGGTATCCTCGTTGGAAAAAGAGAAGCTTCAGATCAGTGAAACCCTGCAACCTTTTCCGGTATCCTGGTCACCCGATAATAAAACCATCATTCTGAAGGGAAAGAAAGATAAGATGTATGAACTCTTCCTTTATCAAATCGCCGAGCATACGTTGCGGATCCTACCCGTTTTGAACGCCAATGTTTGCGGTTGGTCGGCCGATGGCAGAACTGCGTATGTTATGAGGAGTGACCAAACCAAGGGTGAGCTCTTTTCGATTGACACGGAATCGATGGCAGTAACCGAAATAGGTGGCAAAATTTCCAATTTGCAAGAGGCGGAGTTTTCCCCCGAGGCCAATAAGTTTCTCTTGAGGGAGAAAGGAGATCTTTACCTGCGGGGAGCGGAGATTGATGCTCAACCTGTCAAGATTGTCACGAATGTGAGTGCAGCCACCTGGAGTCCGGACGGTCGCCAGATTGCTTACGTTTCAGAGCAAGGCAGTTTATTCTGCGTTTATGTTGTCAGTAGCGGGCGCAGCGTAATTCTGATTAATCGGACCCGGCCCTAGGAGGCAACGAACCGACCTATTTCTAATTTCAAGCCGATCAACTAATCTCCTCCCCCGGGCGGGTCTTCCAACGTTCGTGCATCCAAACCCACTGAGCGGGATTTCTACGGATAGCCTGCTCCAGAATGCTTGTCAAGGTCTGGGTGTTGGTGATCATGTCCTTTTCTTCATCACCTGTGTTGACCATCTCAACTTCCGGGTAAAGGACCATGTGCTGCAGATTATCATCTCCCAGGTGAATCAACGCAGGCACGACGGTCGCTCCGGTCTTCATCGCCATCAAGGCCGCTCCGACCGGCGTGGATGCGGGCATACCAAAGAAATTCACAAAGCGGCTCTTTACTTTGGTGTCCTGGTCGATCAGCATGCCTACCGCACCACCGGATTTCAGGGTCTTGATCAACTTAAACGTCTCCCGGCCTCTTGTTATGGGCTCAGAACCATGCTTTGCCCTGAAGCGCACAACAATATCGTTCAAGCGTTCATCCTTCAACGCTGTACCCACCACCATGAAAGGCATTCCATTCAGGCCCATGGCCGTGATCATCAGCTCAAAGGCGCCAATATGACCCGTAAAATAGATCACGCCCTTTCCTTTCGCCTTCGCACGGTCGGCGTGTTCCTTACCCTCAACGATGACAAACTTCTGCAGTTGTTCAAGGGTTTCAACGCTCCATGAACGTATTACGTCTGCGCCATTCTTGGCCAGCATAACGTAAACTTCCCTGCTCAGCGTCAGTATTTCCTTCGTTGACTTCTCGCGCCCAAAAGCAAGCCCGAGGTGGTAAATCACGAGGTCCTTGAACCGGGAAGGGAAACTGTACACCAGCCCGCCGATCCAGCCAAACAACGCAAGCCACCATGTCCTGGGAACCAGGCGCGAAACAAAAATGGTGAACAGCACAGCCCAATAGATGGCCGTATACTTAAGTCGTTTGCGAAAGGGCTGTCCACTCATGGCCGCAAAGATAACGGCACGTGCCCAAATTCCTCGCTAACTTTGCTCCATGAAGACCCTGTACCTGCTACGTCATGCCAAGTCAAGCTGGGATGAGCCCGGGCTGGATGACTACCACCGTCCGCTTAACCATCGGGGCGAGAAGGACGCGCCAAAGATGGGTAAACGGTTGAGAAAATCGGATGTGCATGTAAGCCTGATCATTTCCAGCCCGGCAGTTCGTGCGCTCAGTACAGCTAAACTGGTCGGAGAAGAGTTGGGCGTTGCACCCCAATCCATCCGGGAAGAAAAGAACCTTTACCATGCGGGCCCCGAAGCGATGTTGTCCATCATTCGCTCGCTCAGCGATTCACTTGACAAGGTCATGCTCGTCGGACATAACCCCGGACTCACGGAGTTCGCTGATCAACTCTTGGATGAGGACCTGGGAAATATTCCTACGGCAGGAGTAATCGAAGCACGTCTAAAGATCGATTCCTGGAAAGATGCCTCCTGGGGATGTGGGGTCATGGAGCTATATGAGTACCCCAAGAAAGACTAGGATCTCATTTTAGGATTATTGCTCCACCTTTTTACCCCACGGTGGAAGAAGGTCCCAAACGCTCTTCTTTAGAAAACCCGATTCCTTGAAGCGCCAGCCAAAGAGGATTCTCCCGGTTGTGGTTACGCTGCTGAAACGGACATCCTCAAACACGACATTGCGGGTCTGGCTTGAAAGGGTGATTCCGGTAAAGAACCGGTCATTGCTATAACCGATGGCCGTTCGGAAATCGAGGTAGCTGTTGACACGTGTATCCGCATGGAGCCCCCCGTTGGTGTCACGGAAGCGAAAATCCTGAACGGCAGGCCCCAGCGCGAGCAACAGGCTTATGAAGAATTTCTTCCTGATGATGAAGTTGTGCGCATACCCGGGAGCGACCGCATAGGTACGGAAGTCCAATGAGGTGAATGACTGGGTCTGGCCCAGGTAGCCCTTGTAGAAAGGATTCAGTATGGCCGAATCTCCATCAATCTCATACAAGTTGAAACTTCCGGCAATCAGAAACCCACCGGTGCTTTTCAGTTGACGGTCTGCAAAGGTGAAGGACGACCGCAGGGAGAATTTTGTTGAGTTGAAGGCATAAATGCCGTTGATCCCCAAATTCTCCGTTACGATATCGGGTCGTTGGGGGTAAGCCGAACCGGGTGGAACCGGGGGCTCCGGATTAGCCAGATAGAACCCCTTGTACCGCTGATAAACGACATCGCCTCCCCAACGGCGACTGAGAATATTCAACTGTAAATCAGTCGCCCGGGTATTGCCGTACAAATTCTCACGCTGCTGTGCCTGCGGCATCGGGAACACGAACTCCAGTCCGATATCAAACAGGTATACCCCCAACCCCAGTCCGTATGAGTTGTTTGGTTTGAACTCCAAGGAATGTCCGGCACCCCCTGGATCCTGAAGCCGGAAGCTCAACTCGCGTTGCTTCGCCACGGGCCACACGAAGAACTTGTCCTTGTATGACTTGATGTAGGTGGTATCGTACTTGGCTTGGCCCTTCGCAGCCGTAACGAAGAGGAACATAACCAGCGTCGCATACCGTAAACGAAGCATGGTTCAGAGGATGTACTCGCTCAAATCCTTGTTCTTGGAAAGTCCTTTCATCCGGTCCTCCACCATCTTTTTGGATACCTCAATGGTTGCCCCGGCTTTGATGGCGTCAGGCACATCAAACAGATGATCATTTAACAGGCGGCTCATCACCGTTTGGAGCCGGCGGGCGCCGATGTTCTCGACTTCCTCGTTTATCTCGAAGGCCGTTTGGGCAATGGCCTCCAGCGCCTCGTCGGTAAATTTCAGGGTCACCCCTTCCGCTTCGAACATGGCTTCGTATTGGCGTGTCAATGCATTCTTTGGTTCGCGCAGGATGCGCACAAAATCTTCGCGCGTCAGGCTGTTGAGTTCCACGCGGATTGGGAAGCGGCCCTGCAGTTCGGGAATCAAATCGGAAGGCTTGGATACGTGAAAGGCGCCCGCAGCAACAAACAATACGTGATCCGTCTTGAGTACACCATGCTTCGTATTGACCGTGCTCCCTTCCACGATCGGCAGCAGGTCTCGCTGTACTCCTTCCCTGCTTACATCCGGTCCGCTGCTTTTTCCGCCACCGGAGGCAATCTTGTCAATTTCATCGATGAAGATGATGCCTGTCTGCTCAGCCTTCCGTAGCGCCTCCTCCTTCACTTCATCCATATCGATCAGCTTGGCGGCTTCCTCTTCCAGCAGGATTTTTCTGGCCTCGGCAATCGTCACCTTACGCTTCTTCGGTTTCTTGGGCATCATGCCGTTGATCATGTCCTGCAGGTTCATCATGGACACTTCGTCAATCATGCCGGTTCCGATCATGCCCACGTTACCGCCTCCGCCTCCCTTCACCTGGATATCGATCTTTCGCTCGTCCAGTTCACCGCGCCGGATTTTTTCCCGAAAATGATTTCGCGTGCGCTCATTCAGTTCGGCATCTGAGGAGGGCTCCTCAGAGCCGCCGCTTTCCATGGATTCAACGGTGCGGATATTGCTTGATTTCAGGGGCGGGATGAGGGCATCCAGGAGTATTTCTTCCACGATTTGGGCTGCCCTTTCTTTTACCTCTTCCTTCTTGCGCGCCTTCACCATGTTCACCGCCTGCTCAGCCAGGTCGCGCACCATACTCTCCACGTCACGCCCTACGTAACCCACCTCGGTAAATTTGGAGGCCTCCACTTTCACGAACGGCGCATCGGCCAATCGTGCCAGGCGGCGGGCGATCTCCGTCTTCCCCACGCCTGTCGCTCCGATCATGAGGATGTTGTTGGGCACAATCTCTCCCTGCATTTCAGAAGGAGCATGCATCCGGCGCCAGCGATTTCGAAGCGCGATGGCCACGTTTCGCTTTGCATCCACCTGACCGATGATGTATTTGTCCAGTTCCGCCACAATTTGTTGCGGCGTGAGGTGCGTAGAATCCATTAAAACAAAAGTAAATAAAAACTCAGGCCACCTTGGTGTCTGATAGACTAAATTCCAGTGGCTTCTTCACCTTCTCTTTCAGCAGGGCAATCTTGAGAACGTCGTCCACCGTGTTCACATAATGGAATGTCAGGCCCTTGAGGTAATGCTTCTCGATTTCCTCGATGTCGCGTCGATTCTTTGCACTGAGAACGATCTCCTTGATGCCGCTACGTTTTGCAGCCAGCATCTTCTCCTTGATTCCACCGACAGGCAGCACTTTGCCCCTCAGCGTGATCTCGCCCGTCATGGCCAGTTTTGCCTTTACCTTACGCTGGGTAAAAATAGAGGCTAGTGAGGTGAACATGGTGATGCCGGCGGAAGGCCCGTCTTTTGGCACCGCGCCTGCCGGTACGTGCACATGAAGGTCGTACTGCTGAAAGACTCGATGATCAATCCCCAGTCGCTGTGCATTTGACTTGAGGTAAGACAATGCAGCCATAGCCGATTCCTTCATCACATCGCCCAGTTGACCAGAGAGGGTCAGCTGTCCTTTGCCCTTGCTTACGCTTGATTCCACAAAGAGGATATCGCCTCCCACCTGGGTCCACGCAAGGCCGGTAACCACACCCGCTGTTTCATTGTCCTGGTACAATTCTTCGTCAAAGATTTCCGTTCCGAGCACTTTCCGGACAAACCCTTCATCCACCTCCGTCTGCGGAGTTTCATTCATGGCCACTGCTTTCGCCATACTGCGCACCACTGCGCCAATCTTTCGTTCCAGCGTGCGGACGCCGGACTCACGGGTATAATGGGAAATGATCTTCAGCAACGCTTCCTTGGTAAACTTATAATCCGCATCACCCAATCCATGCTCTTTCAGCTGCTTGGGCACCAGGTGTCGAATGGCGATCTGAAGTTTCTCTTCTACCGTATAACCCGTAATCTCAATGATCTCCATCCGGTCGCGCAACGCGGGTTGAATGGTATCCAGTGAATTCGCGGTGGCGATGAACAGGACTTTGGACAAGTCGTACTCTACTTCGAGGTAGTTATCATTAAAGGTGTTGTTTTGTTCGGGGTCAAGGACCTCCAACAAAGCCGATGACGGATCGCCTCGGAAATCACTGCGAATCTTGTCAATCTCATCAAGCACGAATACCGGGTTTGATGACTTCGCCTTCTTGATATTCTGGATGATCTTACCCGGCATGGCGCCGATGTAGGTCTTGCGGTGACCCCTGATCTCTGCCTCGTCGTGAACGCCACCCAATGACATGCGCACGTAGTTCCGTTGAAGGGAGCGGGCGATCGATTTCCCCAGCGAAGTTTTTCCCACACCGGGTGGGCCGTAGAGGCACAGGATGGGGCCTTTCATATCCTGCTTCAATTTGAGCACCGCGAGATACTCGAGAATCCGCGACTTTACCTTTTCAAGGCCGAAATGATCTTTGTCGAGTATTTTCTGCGCCCTCTTCAGGTCAAAATCGTCCTGCGTGTATTCATCCCAGGGAAGGTCGAGCATCAGTTCCACGTAGTTCATGGAAACCGGGAACTCCGCCGCCTGCGGATTCATGCGTTGCAGCTTGTCCAGCTCTTTGTTAAAATGTTCTGCAGCCGCCTTAGGCCATCTTTTTGACGCTCCTCGCTTGCGGAGATTCTCTATCTCCTTGTCGGGCCCATCGTAACCCAACTCGTCCTGGAGCACTTTGATCTGCTGACGCAGGAAATAATCGCGCTGCTGCTGATCAATATCGGTATGAACCTTTTTCTGAATTTCATTCTTGATCTCGAGCATCTGAATTTCCTTCAGCATATACTGAAGCAACAGCGTGCCCCTGTCAATGATGTTGGGCGTCTCCAGAATCTTCTGCTTGTCGGCCACCTCCACATTTAGGTTGCTGGCCAGAAAGTGAATCAGGAACGGAGGGCTTTGAATATTATCCAAGGCTACCTGAGCCTCCT
>JAYRNL010000009.1:0-10044 GCA_041912235.1 Cyclobacteriaceae bacterium | reverse complement strand
TCTGAATCCATATCTAAGAATGGGTCGCGCCTGCCCGCCGTAGTGTCTCACGCAGGTGGGAGTTCGAGCCTCGTTTCCCGCTCAAATCTGAATCCATATCTAAGAATGGGTCGCGCCTGCCCGCCGTAGTGTCTCACGCAGGTGGGAGTTCGAGCCTCGTTTCCCGCTCAAATCTGAATCCATGTCTAAGAATGGGTCGCGCCTGCCCGCCGTAGTGTCTCACGGAGATGGGAGTTCGAGCCTCGTTTCCCGCTCAAATCTGAATCCACATCTAAGAATGGGTCGCGCCTGCCCGCCGTAGTGTCTCACGGAGGTGGGAGTTCGAGCCTCGTTTCCCGCTCATCTTCGGCTCCGCTCAGGATGACCGGAATTAGCTATCAGCTTTCACTGGGATTCCTCCCAAACTTCTCCTTGTAGCATTTCGCGAAGTACGACATGTTCCTGAACCCGGTCTTGACAGCGATTTCACTCACGTTGCCCGCCCGTTGCTCCAGCAAACTTTTTGCCCTTTCCAGTCGCATGTTGCGGATGAGGTCGTTAGGCGTGGTCCCCGCCAGGCTCTTCAGCTTGCGGTATAGCTGAACCGTGCTCATCGACACCTCTTCAGCCAAGACATTCACACCGTACGCATCGTCGGCCAGGTGGGATTCGATGGAGGTCAGGACTTTCTTCATAAACTGATCCTCCATAGATTTCACATTAATCTCATTGGGACGAATCACGGGGGCAGTCGAGAATTTATCACGGAGTTTTCGCCTGCTTTCGATGAGGTTCTGAATCCGCGCCTGCAATTCGGTCATGTCAAAGGGCTTGGCCACGTAATCGTCGGCGCCGGTTTCTATACCCTCCAGCCGCGATGCAGCATCCGCTTTGGCCGTCAGTAGTATCATCGGAACATGACTGGTCCGCTCATCGGATTTGAGTTGCTTCACCAGCGTGATGCCGTCAACCTTCGGCATCATCAAATCAGAAACGATCAGGTCCGGTGGTTCCGCGAGGGCGGCATCAATTCCTTCCTGTCCATTCAACGCCAACGCAACCCGATAGCCCGCTGACAGGCCCTGCGACAGGTAGCGCTGCAGATCCACGCTATCCTCCACAACAAGAACGAGTGGTCGGTCGTCGGCATGGCTAACCACGCTGGTTGACACATGGGCATGTGAAAGGCCGGCAAAATCAGTCCCCCGATTCTGAAAGTCAGCGTTGTCCTCCACGATTTCTTCCTGACTAAGGTGCTCCTTGCCCAGCGGCAACCGAACCGTGAAGATTGACCCTTGCCCGTGATTGCTGAACACCTTGATCGTCCCGTGATGGACCTCCGTCAGTTCCTTAACCAGCGCCAATCCAATACCGGTACCTTCGTATTCCCTGCGGGAGGAATCGCTCACTTGGTAGAACCGGTCAAAGATCTTGTCCAGTTTCTCTTCCTCAATGCCTATACCGGAATCGGAAACCTCAATCTCCACCCATCCCCTGGCCAGATCATCCGCCTCCGGCAACTCCCGGACAGTAAGAGAAATTATCCCGCCCGAAGGCGTGAATTTGAAGGCATTAGAAAGAATATTCATCAGGATCTTCTCCACCTTATCTCCATCAAACCACAGGTACACCCTGTCCGGCACTTCCAGTCTGAACTCCAGCTGCCGGGACTGAGCGATGCTCTGAAACTGACTGGCCAGTTGTCTGACCAATGCGGTGAGGTTAGCATAGGAAGCCTGGAGTTTCAATGAGCCGCTCTCCAGCTTGGATAGGTCCAATAATTGATTAACCAGGTTAAGGAGCCTTGAGGCATTTCGCCTCATCAGGATGAATCGCTCCTTATCCACCGGGTCGGTTGTTTTCTGGATTTCCTCCTGGAGCGGTCCCAGCAACAAGGTGAGTGGTGTGCGGAATTCATGCGAGATGTTGGCGAAGAAGTTCGACTTTACTGCATCGAGGTTCTTCAATTCCTCGGCATTTGTTCGCAAGGCCACGTTCTGCTCCTCGATCCGCTGCTTCTGGGATTGAATCAGTTCATTGCCCTTCTGAAGTTCTGCGTTGGCATCCACCAGGCGGGATTCAAACAACTCATTCTGACGGAACAAACGTGTAATGTTCATGTAGATGAACAAGGAGGTGAAGATTTTCGCCATTGAAAACAGGATCACATGGTAATTGTAGAATTCCAGATCGGCGGGAGAAACCTGCCTGAACCTGAACACGATCTGTTCGCAAACAAAGTTGATCAGGATACTGCCCAGAAACAGCCCCAGAATCAGCTTGCTGTTATCCTTGTCCGTGTAGATCAGGCTTGGAATCAATACGATCACCGGCAACAGGAGTGTATTGATGTAGTACATCTCCAGGTAATTCAGCGTAATAAAAAGAGGAGAAACAAAGAAAATGAGGGGCAGCGAAAGCGAGGTAATCAGTTTTGCCGTGCGGGTAAAGCCTAGTCGTAGAAGCACAACGACAAGCGCGCCGAAGAAGATCAGTTCCACTTCCCGTATTGAGCCGGCAGACCAGTAGCCATCGACGAGGTAGTCGGAGAAGTAATCGTGAATAATGAAGATGACGCCTGTAACGATGAAGATCAGGTTGATCAGGAAAGCGAGCTGCTCCTTCCTGCCGGCAAGCGTTTTCGGAGCCCGTTTGTTCATGCGTCTTCTGTGGATTGCCTGCTGGTAACGTTGGCTGAATTTATCAATTCCCGCCTGCAGAATCATGGGGACAGGGTGGAATCCACCCGAATAAGCCTACCCTGTTTCCAGCCTGGCACCGGTCAAATGGCGGTCAATTCATTGACCCTGCCTGCGTTTTCAGCAGGGTAAAAACCTCCCTTTTTGGCATGCCAAGCCACATTATGACAGGGTAATGCCACTTTTCTTTCAATCCCTGACACACTTCTTTCATCCTGTCAAACCAGGGACCTGCTGCGCCGACCTTTCGGCTGTGTTGGAAGGGCCATGCGGTCAGCCGCAGCCGCCAGCAGACCAAAAACCAATACTATGGAAACCCAATCGACCCCCATCAGACGGACCAGCAAATCCGACATCCAAAGTTCATTCCTGACGAGCATCCGGAGCCGGCTCCCCAAGCACGTTTCGCTGCCCGATGAAATGGCCGAGCTGCTGAGCATCAGCCGCGACAGCGCCTACCGGCGGATACGTGAAGAAACGATTCTTTCGTTGGACGAAGTGAAGGTGCTTTGTGAGCGGTACAACGTGTCCATCGACCAGCTTATGGGGCGCGATTCCGGACGGGTATCCTTTGAGTTCAAAGCACAATTCGGACCAGGCATTTCCCTGAAATCCTGGCTGGAGTCCATCCATTCACACCTGAAGGCGCTTGCCGCCAAACCCGACGCCCAGATCACCTGGCACTCGAAGGACTTGCCGATTTTCCACTATTTCCATTTTCCCCGACTTGCTGCCTTCAAGTTCTACTGGTGGATGAACCTCGCCAATGACGACTTCTCTGACCGCAAATACGACGAGCGCCTGATTGGCGCCGAGTTGACCAGTCTGGGAGAACGCATCTGGAATCAGTACGCCAGGATACCGAGTACGGAAATCGTCAGCCGTGAGCTCATCAACACCACGTTGCGCCAGATTGAATACGCTCATGATGGTGGTCTTCTTTCACCCACACAGGCCATCGAATTATGCAACGAGTGCTCGGAAATGGTAAACCATCTTGAACAGCAAACCCATCTCGGGTTGAAAGGACAGGACAATGAACCGGGATGTGGTCGCTTTGAAGTCTACCTGAACGAACTGATGACAGGTGACAACACGCTCTTGCTTGAGGCCGGTGACGAGCGAACCGTTTATGTCACCTGCACCAATTTTAATATCCTGTCGACGAACCATGCTTCCTTCTGCCGGCAGACCGGGCACTTCATGCAGGCTATGGTTCGCAAAGGGATGCTGATCAGTAAGGTGGCGGAACGGGAACGGATCAAGTTCTTTAACCGGATCCGCCGTGAGGTTGAGCAGACGATGGCCTCGCTGCGGGGTGAATAATGACCAACGGTTATCGGCCCGCGGAACCCGACCTTATTTAAACAAAAAAGCCAGGCACTGTTTGCCTGGCTTTCCTTTTACAGGTATCCTCTACTTTTTCCGGATGTAGATGTCCCCATTGTAGTTCTTCATCGTAATCTCAGGCCCTCCGCCATTGATTTCACCCCGCTTCCATTCATCAATCTTCAATTTGAACGTCCCCGATTTTGGATCCTGCTGCTTTACTGGGCCGCTGCTGGTAATGTTCATATCGAAGCCGGTGTAGATATCTCCGGATTCTGTCTTCATCTTAAAGGTAGCCTTGGTGGCCGCCGGGAAGGTGAGGTCGACGTCTCCATTGTACGTCGAGTACGACATCGGTTTTCCTTCCGTGACCTTGTCGAACGTTACCTTGACGTCGCCGTTGTAGGTGGTGGCAACCACCGATCCGGAAATGTTCAGGGCGGTGATCTCGCCGTTGTAGTTGGTAAGCTCCACTTCGCCCTGGATGTTGGTGATGATCAGGTCGCCATCATTATAGGTGCTTACGTTGAGGTCGATATTGGAAGGGACCTCAATCTCCAGGTTGGTTTTTACGTTCCAACTGCCGGAGGACACCTTTACCAGGTTGCCGTTTTCGCTGGCGTCCAGCTCAAGTCCGCCTCCGCCGATGCGCTTAAGGCCTTCACGGCCGGAACCACCTTCCTTGTCTTTGTGTCCATGATCGTTGTCGCGGTCGTCATCCGCTTCCGAATTGTAACGGACCAGCACATCCTTCCGTGCCGTGCCCTTTACGGTTATCGATCCATAGTTGAGGTGGGCTTTCAGCTTTCCTCGTTTGGCCGGGTCACTGAAGGGAACAACAAACTCATTTCCCTGGCCCAGCGTCAGCACGGTCGTCATCATCATGATGATTACGACGGCTGCTCCTATTACTCCTGTTCTCATACGATTGCTCAATTTCTTGGGTTTTTCAATTCTCTTTTTTCAATCTCTTCTAGTTCTCCTTGATAATGACATCGCCATTGAACGTTTCGAAGTCAAGCAGCGGTCCGCCCTGCCTCACCTTGTACCGGTTGCCACTCACGCGGTACCGGGTTCCTTCACCGCCACGATCGGTCTTCTCGAGTTGAACCGGCAGCGGCGTGATGTCATCGACCGACGAATACAGCTCTCCGTTGAAGCTCCTGAATGCCAGCTGCGCAGCCAGGCCTTTGCGGAAGTTGGCGGTAATGTCGCCGTTCAGTGAGTAAAACCTCGAATCTCCCGGAGGGTTACCGGAAAACTCAACATTAACACTTCCATTGATTGTTGAAGCCCTCGTGGCATTGGATAGGTTCGATAGCCGGATGCTGCCGTTTACATTGTCAACGAAGACACGTCCGGAAACCGATTTGACTTCTACATCGCCCCGGTTCACGGTGGAGGCCATAACGTTGCTTCCCACCGGGACCTTGACAGTGAAGTTCATGGTATAGTCGTACTTCTTTTCACACTCATCCCCGCGATCCGGGTTGCTCCAATTGTAGCCCCAGCCCCCATGTCCGCGCTGCCACCGTTCACGTCGATCCAGGCGGCCAAAGGGCGCACACGTACCTTTCACAAACAAGATGAGCGTATCGGCACGGTCCAGCACACCCAGTTGAATTTCCTCTTTGCCCAGGGCCAGCCGCTGCTCGGTCTTGGCGTTTATTTTCTTTTCCACTTCAATCAGTATTTTCTCGCCGCTGTACCCCTCCACGGTCACGTTACCGTTGATGTTGTAAATCATCACGGAATTCGCGCCGGCCTTTTCAAACGACAATTCCCGGGTGATCTTCTCTGAGAAAGATTGACCTTGCGAAGTGGTGATCATCCCCACGAATACCAAACACCATAATGTTTTCATGACGCTATTGGCTAAATAAGCACGGCAATACTTTTCTTAATCTTCTCTTTCACTTCGGGAGGCGTCTTGTCGCTGTCAACGAGTTTGCGCAGTTCGTCTACCGATTTCTTCTCTTGCATGGCGGCCATCAACTCGGCCAGGTTGATCTGGACGAGCGGCGAATCCTGCTGCGCGATTGACCGCACCAATCCTTCCCGCACGGCGCTGTCGCTGGTAAAAGGAATCAATGCCTCCAGCGCGGCCAGGCGGACGTTCACGTTTGGATCGTTATTGAGGGTCGCAAAAAGCGCGCTGGTGACCTTGTTGCTTTTCCCCAGATCGCGGGTGAGGCTCACTGCACGCAACCGGTCCGATGCGGATTCCTTTTCCAGAAGCGACAGCATCATCATTTCCTTCAGCTCCGATACTTCGTGGGTCAAGGCAGCCACATCGCCTCCATTCGCGGGCCGTCGCAACCCATACCCGCCGGCAAAGCCGAGGAAAAGGATCACCGCGGCCAGGGCTACCCGCGGCATCAGGAAACTCCATGATGGCCATTGAATGGAAAAGCCCCGCTGTCTTTTCTTTTCGCGGGCAAGCATGGCATAGAATTGATCATCCAGCCGCATGGAAGGCGCCCCGGCATCGACCGACATAATCCTCTCGTCGAGGAGCGTCAGTTCACGCAACTCGGTGAGCGAAACCTCGCCCGTTTCAATCAGTCGCTCCAGCTCGGCAACCTCCGCCGGATCAGCCAGGCCTTCGTTGTATTTTGCTATCAGGTCTTTCATACGCGTTGTTCAATTACATCCGTTGTTCCAGTTGCTTGTATAATGTCTTCAATTCCTGAAGTGCCCTGAAAACCTTCACCTTCACCGTTCCTTCGGAGCAGCCGAGCAGTTCCCCGATTTCCTTGTACTTCTTCTCCTGGTATTTGCTCAGCAGGAGTATCTCGCGCTTGTCGGCCGGGAGACGGTCCATGGCCAGTTCCAGCATTTCGCGTTCATCGGCCACCTGCATATCGTTGGCTTTATTCTCGGAATGACCCAGCCGGTCTTCCCAGTTCTCAATGGCCTCCTTTACCTTGATTTTGTTCTTCCGGTAGTGATCGTGGCTCACGTTGCGGGCAATGTGAAACATCCAGGTCTTGAAGTCACCGTCGCCGCGGAACAGATGACGGTATTTCAGGATACGGAAGAAGGTGTTTTGCACAAGGTCTTCACTCAACTCCTGGTCCCGGTTGATACCATAGAAAAACCCATACAAGGGACGCTTGTATCGCTCAAACAGCAATCCAAGCTTGTCCAGGTCGCCCTCGCGAACTCCCGACATCAAGGCATTATCGGCCAATGCGTCCAATTCCGGAATTTGACAGGTTAACTCACCCTTTTACTAATGGTTACATGAAGGTAGGAAAATGGTGCAGGGACCTGGCACCATGAATTGTGCCTGACAACTGCCGACTATTCCATTATCTTTCACCATGATCCGCCTCTGTCTTCTGCTCGTGGCCATAAACGCCTGCGGGCAGGCACCCTTCAGGCACGACCTGAAATTCTCACGGCTGCCTTCCCGGTGGGATGAGGCCTTGCCGCTGGGCAACGGCTTGGTCGGCGCCCTGGTCTGGGAGAAAGATGGTAAACTGAGGATTTCCCTTGACCGTTCCGACTTGTGGGACCTTCGTCCCACCCAGGATCTGGATCAACTCACCTTTAGCAAGGTGCGCCAACATCTTGAAGCCGGAACCTACGAAGAAGTTCAGCGATTTGGTGACTTACCTTATGAAAGGGATCCTGCACCAACCAAGATACCGGGCGCTGCGCTTGAGTTCACTATTTCTTCATTTGGAGAGTCAAAAGACGCCCGCTTGTTTATTCGTGAAGGTCTTGGGCAAGTGGTATGGACGCACGGGGCTGTTCTGACCACGTTCGTCCATCCCGAGTTACCCTTGGGATGGTTCCGGCTAAGCGGTGCCGACGGTACGCCAGAACTTATTCCACCCCGTTATGCTGATGCTGCCAATCGTCAGGAAGGAAACTCGGTTCAGGGACAAGGCCTGGCACGGCTGGGATACCCGCAAGGTCAGGTCATCCGCTCTGCCAATGAAATTAGTTACGTCCAGCCAGGCTGGAATGGCTTCGAATACCGGGTTGCGGTTAGATGGCAATACGTGAACGGTGCAGTCGAAGGTTGTTGGTCGATCACCAGCAACATGATCAAGGGTGAGCCTGCTGAAAAAGTCGTCAACTCTTCTTTTCACCGAGGTTACCAGACTGACCTCTCAACTTCTAAAATGTGGTGGAAATCCTTTTGGGCACAATCAACCATCTCCCTGCCGGATTCAATCCTTGAGCGCCAATGGTACCTGGAGCAGTACAAGTTCGGTTGCGTGGCCCGGTCCAATGCGCCGCCAATCACCTTGCAGGCCGTATGGACAGCCGATAACGGAAATCTTCCGCCGTGGAAGGGTGACATACACAATGACTTGAATATTCAACTGAGTTATTGGCCGGCGTACAGTGGTAATCACCTTAAAGAAGCAGAAGGCCTGGTTAGTTGGCTTCATGAGCAGAAGCCGCAGTTTGCCCGTTGGACGAAGCAATACTTTGGCGTGGGTGGAATGAACGCCCCTGGTGTCTGCACGCTGACCGGCGAAGCCATGGGAGGCTGGATACAGTATTCCCAGTCACCGACTACGGCGGGATGGCTGGGTCATCATTTCTACCTGCATTGGCGCTACACGAAGGATCGTGAATTCCTTCGTGATAAAGCGTATCCCTGGATCAGCGACTTTGCCACCTTCATAGAAAATCTCTCGGTTAAGGGAGAGAACGGCAAACGTCGGTTGCCATTGAGTTCAAGTCCGGAGTTCTACGATAACACGCCCAAAGCGTGGTTCCGGGAAACCACCAACTACGACCTGTCCATCATCCGGTGGACCTATACCGCTGCTGCAGAAATGGCTAATGAACTCGGACTGCCAGGCGATGTCGAAAAATGGAACGGTCAGCTTTCTCAATGGCCAGGCTTGGCGCTCGATGAAACGGGATCACTGGGCCTGGCTCCCGGCCATCCCTACCCGGAATCGCATCGTCATTTCTCTCATTTGCTCGGCCTGCATCCACTCGGCTTGTTGAACTATGAGGATGAAACTGACAAGAAGACCATGGAAAGTTCAATCCGCGTTCTCCTTTCGAAGGGCACACAGGCATGGGTAGGCTATTCGTTCACATGGCTTGGAAATATCCATGCCCGCATGGGTAAGGGAGAAGAGGCGGCAAGCGCACTAAGAACTTTTGCCACCTGCTTCTGCCTTTCCAACAGCTTTCATGCCAACGGGGATCAGTGCGGTGGCAAGCATTCCAGCTATACCTATCGGCCCTTTACTCTCGAAGGCAACTTTGCTTTCGCCGCTGGTGTTCAGGAAATGCTGCTGCAGAGTCATGGCGGAGTCCTTCGTCTTTTCCCCGCTGTGCCTCCTGACTGGGACGACATCTCCTTCGAGGGCCTGAGGGCCGAAGGAGCATTCGTTGTCAAGGCTCAGCGGGCCAAAGGCAAATTGAAAGAGGTCCTGATTCGATCCGAAAAGGGCGGTGAGCTGGTCATCGACTTGAAGGACGAATCAATGAAGGTGATCAAGGCAAAACACCGCATGGAGGGAAGCAAAGTGTACATGACTACCACCCCTGGTCAGTCTATTCGGCTGACGTCAGTTACGCCATAAAGAACTTATGGTCGTTTGAACCGGTAACCTACTGACAACTGGATGACCTGGTTGGTCATGGTAATTCCACTCAAGCCCAGCTGACCAAGCCCCGACGTTGTGGATGAACTGAGCGTATTAGATAACCCCAGGACATAGCGAAAACCAAAATTTACGCCGCTTGGACGTTCAAAGCCCAATCCGAATCCAAGGCCAAAATCAACACTGTTCATCCCGCTTTTGGCATCCTGGCCGTCAACGGAAGCGCCCATCAGGAAGCCAACCTGGGGTCCAAACTGAATGAGGGCACCCGGCGTGAAGGTGAAGCGCATCATGACAGGCACGGTGAGGTAATTCATATTGAAGTTTCCCGACCCGCCCGTGCCGGGAGCGCCCTGCGCAGTGTATCGAAGCTGGGGCTGTTTTCCGAATTTTTCGTAAGTCTTTATTACAGATTACACGCCTCCATGGAATGAATACAGGTCATTGGT
>JAYRNL010000008.1:0-3047 GCA_041912235.1 Cyclobacteriaceae bacterium | reverse complement strand
TGCGGCAGGTATAATTCGCGGAAATAGTAGTTGTGAGGGAGGTCAATCTGGTTGAGGACAGGCACCCGTTGGGATTTGACCTGCCAGAACACGAGGACAAGTAAGCCCGTGATCAGCGTCTTTCGCATAGTCTTTAAAGGTATTGATAAAACCAGTGATCCGGGAACTCACTGAGGATCAGCGCCCACTTTCTTCCACCAGACATTCATATCCTCCAGGCCGGAATAGATCATGCAGTTCTTCGTCATCCGGCCGCCGTAGGTATAGCCCAGCAGGTAGAATGCCTTGTTCATGCCGAAGGATTCGGATCGTGCGATCGTATAAAGACAGGTTATTCCCCGAGAACGCAAGTGATGTTCCAGTTCCGACAAAAGGGTGCGCATCAGCCCCTGGCCCTCGTAGCCTGCTGCCGTTGCGCAGTCGGTGAGTTCTGCGTTATGATAGGCGTCGTTGATTTCCGCAGACGCTGCACTGATTATCTCATCCTGGTAGCGGGTGATCACATAGACTGTTCCTTCGGCCATGGTCTTCTTAATGTGAAGCGGGTCATGAACAGGCGTCGGATAGATTTTAAAAGACTTACTGTACAGGCGGGCAAGTTTGTCGGCATCCGCTTCGGTAGCAAACTCAACGGTAATTGACGGTACAGGTTCTGAGGCAAGAGGTGTTGAAAGCAAGGTGCGGATGATTTCTTCCTCTTTTTTTATTTGTGTTGAGGTGCCTCGTGACGCCACCAGGTACTTCGTCATGAAGTGCATGTCAATCCCGGAGAAATAACCACCGATCATGGCCTCCTCTGTGAACCCGTTGTGAGTGAAGAAATGGACATCGGATGGCCTTGCCTTGATGATCAGTTTTTCTGTCCACGTGGGTAAGGAAGAAGAAATAGCTTGGAGGATAGATTCTGAATTTCCGGAGTAATCATCAACACGAATCCGACGGCTGTACAAGTCTTCATACAGCGAAACGAAAGTGGAATCATGCTGGATGATCCGGTTCATGGTTCGTCAGGCAACTCCGCACCAATCGATCAGGACGTTCGCAAACACTTTCGCGGCCCGGATCATTTCTTCGATTTCGATGTATTCATCCGGGTAGTGAGCCACTTTGGTTTCGCCGGGACCGATGATGAGCGTAGGAATACCGCCCACCTTACCCAGCAAACCTCCATCGGTACCCCACGGCGACGCTTCAAGTTTTACCGGCTTCTGATAGACTTGCTGATAAGCCGTTTTCATCACCTCGGCAAAAGGATGATCGTGACGGAGACTGTTGGGCACCCACTGTGCGCCGAAGAACTCAACGTTGGCGGGATGGTCTTTCAGCCAGGGGTCCTTGCCGGACACTTCCGCAACACATTGGGTAAGCTCTGTTTTTACGGCGTCCATTTCCTCTTCCGGCGCCACACCGATGCGGCCCTCTATGGTTACCAGGTCTGCCACCGACGAAGGCCATGACCCGCCGTGGATTTTGCCCATGTTGATGGGAACAGGTATGGGGATACCGCTATACAATGGATCGTTGATGCGGCTGTTGCGCCTGCGCTCCAGTTCGAGTATCGCCTGGTGAATGACAATCGCCTTTTCAATGGCCGAGACGCCTTCATACCGCGTGCCGCCGTGCGCGGAACGGCCTTCAACGGTCACGCGGAACCACATGGAGCCCTGCTGCTTGATAAAGAGCTTCATGTTGGTCGGCTCGGGAATCAGAGCAGCATCCGCTTTGTATTTGCGGATCAACGTAGCCAGCGTACCGACACCGCCGGCTTCTTCTTCAATGACAGACTGGAATACAATGTCACCCTTGAGTTTAATGCCGGAACGGACAATGGCCTCCATCGCCAACAGCATGGACACATTACCGCCTTTCATATCCGTGGTGCCGCGTCCATATATTTTGCCGTTCTCAACGCGACCGGAGAAGGGATCATGTGTCCACTTCGTTCGATCACCCTCGGGAACCACATCGATGTGTCCGTTGAGGATGATGGACTTTCCGCCGCCGCTTCCTTTCAGTACGCCTACAACGTTGGGAGAACCCGCATAACTCTTCCGGGAAGGAACAAAGTAGGGGTGGGCAGCCAGCACACTGTATTCCGGGTCCCATACATCAACTTCCAGTCCAAGTGACTTAAGTTTTTCAATCACAATGGCCTGAACACCTTGTTCGTTGCCCTGTGTGCTGGCTTGCTGCACCAGTCTGGAGAGCAGATCAACCGCCTCCAACTGATGGCTGTCGATAAATTCAATTATTCTGTTGATGGCTGACACAGTTATGGTGATAGGGTGAGTAAGATAGAAAGTGTACGTCAGTTTTCCGCAGATGCTCGCAGATTGAGCCCACTCAGATTTCTGCGGATGCCTCTGGCTCACTGTAAAGCGGGCCTGATCTCGAAGGAGGCGGCCGTCTTTGCAATGACATCATCCAGCTTTGCGCCGGGCATCAATTCATCCAGCTGCAGTTTTCCATTCGCAATGCTAAACACAGCCAGGTCAGTAATGATCTTCTTCACGCAATGGTATGTCGTGATGGGCAGCGTGCACTTTTCAACGATTTTTGGCTGACCGTCTTTTTCACAATGCGTCATCAGGGCGATAAGATTCTTGGCGCCATAGGCGAGCTCCATCGCTCCGCCCACACCGGGTACTCGCTTTCCCGGTACAATCCAGTTGGCGAGATCTCCTGTTGAACTGACTTGTAAAGCGCCAAGAATTGACACGTCGATGCATCTCCTGCGGATCATCCCGAACGCAACGGCACTATCAAAGTAACTGCCGCCGGTGAGCAGCGTGACCGGGTAGCCGGCCGCATTGCTCAGGTTTCCATCCGCATTTTCCTTCGGTGTCGGCCCCATACCCAGGATGCCGTTCTCCGCCTGGAAGAGCACGCTGATGGAAGGATCGAGATAGTCGGGCACCAGGGAAGGAATGCCTATCCCGAGGTTCACGATCATTCCGTCGCTTATTTCGCGGGCGGCGCGTTGCGCGATGATTTGTCGGGCATCTCCCATATCCATTTCCAATTGTAGCCCTTCGAGGGCACGATGT
>JAYRNL010000007.1:0-8821 GCA_041912235.1 Cyclobacteriaceae bacterium | reverse complement strand
TCACCTCAAGCACTTCGCCGGTAACCAGTTGGGGAAGGGACGTGGCAAACTCGGTGAGTTCAATGCTCTTCTCAATTTCAGCAACGGCTTCTCCATAGGTCTTGCCGTTCTCTTCCTGAATCAGTTCGGAAAGTTCCTTCATGTTCTTCTCAAGCAGATTCTTGTACCGGAAGAAGACCTGCACGCGTTCTTTTATCGGCATACGGCTCCATCCGTGTAGGGCACGTCTTCCTGCCTCCACAGCGAGATCAAGGTCTGCCTTGGATGACAACACAACATTCGAGAGGATATGGCCATCGAGGGGGGAGATGATATCCAGGGTTCGAACGGAGGATGACGGTGATGGCTGACCGTTTATAAAATTCTGAACTGGCGGGTATTTCATAGTGCGTAACACTTGATTATAAATGTACTGCTAAATAGCCAAGGTAGTTTGGGTTTTAGCCAGGTGGGATCAACGATAGAGGAGGCAAACACCCGAGGTGGGGCGTCGTCAAGTGAGCATCAGCATACCTAACCGCCAGGTTCCTTTTTTGGGGTTACACGGCTTTCTGCAATGTCCGGGGCACGTCACTGCGGACCCGCCTATTTGAATTAAACCAACACCTTTGTAGCTTTCACAATACCCAAATCGGCCATGAGAATTGTTCTGCTAATCGCCTTCCTCTTCCTGGCAAAGACCGCTTTTACTCAGTCCCTCGAAGCTTCTGTGGTTGCAAAGCCTGCCAACGACAAACTAAACAGTTACTACGCTACCAACCAGGCGCCCCTGGTGCCTCAGCATTTAGTGAAGCTTCCTGTGGGTGCTGTCAAACCGGGCGGGTGGCTGCTGAAAAGTCTTGAGTTGCAGCGCGACGGCCTGACCGGTCAACTCGGTGAAATCAGCGCATGGCTGACCAAGAAAAATAACGCGTGGCTCAACAAGGAAGGCAAGGGGGATTGGGGCTGGGAAGAGATGCCGTATTGGCTGAAGGGATACGGCAACATAGGCTATGTGCTCAACGACAAGAAGATGATCGACGAAACCATGGTCTGGGTAAATGGCACGCTTAACAGTCAACGCGATAATGGCGACTTCGGGCCTTTTGTCATCCGTAAGTCGAACGGCAAGCGCGACCTCTGGGCACAGATGCTCATGCTCTTTGTTTTACAGTCCTATTACGAATACAGCCACGATGCGCGTGTGATCAATCACATGACCCGCTATTTCAAATGGCAGATGACCATCCCTGAAACGGATTTTCTTACCGACTACTGGGAGAACAGTCGCGGCGGCGATAACCTCTACAGCGTGTACTGGCTGTACAATCAGACCCGGGAACCCTGGCTGCTCGATCTCGCTGAAAAGATACACCGTAACACCGCCAACTGGCGACTGAACGGCTGGCTACCCAATTGGCACAACGTGAACATCGCCCAATGCTTCCGCGAACCTGCGACATATTTCCAGCAAAGCAAGAATCCTTCCGACCTGCAGGCCAGCTACAACAACCAGAAAACCATTCGCGACTTCTACGGCCAGGTGCCCGGCGGAATGTGGGGTGGCGATGAGAATTCCCGCAAAGGTTTCATCGATCCCCGACAGGCGGTAGAAACGTGCGGGATGGTGGAGCAGATGGCATCGGATGAAATCATGATGCGAATCACCGGCGACACGTATTGGGCGGAGAATACGGAAGACGTCGCCTTCAACACATTTCCGGCCGCGTTCATGCCCGATTACAAAGCGCTGCGCTACCTCGTGGCACCCAACATGGTTTCCAGCGACAGCAAGAACCACAATCCCGGCATCGACAATCCAGGGCCCTATTTGATGATGAATCCGTTCAGCAGCCGGTGTTGTCAGCATAATCATACCAGCGGATGGGTTTATTATGTCGAGAATCTTTGGATGGCCACACCCGACAACGGATTGGCAGCGGTATTCTACGCCGACAGCGAAGTGAAGGCAACAGTGGGTGACAAGACCGAGATCAGGATCGTTACCCAAACACATTACCCTTTCGACGAGCAGGTTTCGATGAAGATCACCTTGGCCAGGCCCGCAACCTTTCCTTTGTACTTCCGCATTCCTGCCTGGGCTGACAAAGCGACGATCAAGGTCAACAATCAACCCGTTGCGGTAACCCCGATAGCGGGACAATATGTCCGGCTTGCCGGCAACTGGAAGAATGGTGATGCGATCGCACTCACTTTCCCGATGAAATTGACAGTGCGTACATGGGAGAAGAACAAGAACAGTGTAAGCATCAACTACGGGCCGCTTACGTATTCACTGAAATTTTCAGAGAACTACGTGAAGTTCGACAGCAAGGAAACCGCCCAATATGATTCGAAATGGCAGGAGAATGTCGATCAAAGCAAGTGGCCTGCCTTTGAGATTCTTCCGGCAGGCCAATGGAACTATGGCCTGCCTGCTGACTGGTCAAATCTGGAGAAGAATTTCACCATCGTTAAGAAGCCCTGGCCGGCCGATAACAATCCTTTCACGGCGGCAAGTGTTCCCATCGAAATCAGGACCAAAGGCAAACAGATTCCGGGCTGGACCATTGATCAGTACGGCTTGTGCGCAGAACTGCCTCAAAGTCCGGTTGAATCGGCTGAACCCCTAACCGAAATCACGCTCATCCCCATGGGGGCTGCGCGGCTGAGAATTTCCTCGTTCCCTGTAGTCCGGTAGCCATGATTGCTGTAACAGGAATACCTTATGACGATAACTCGTCCTTCCTGAAAGGACCAGCCCTGGCGCCGCCAAAAATCCGCGAGGCCTTTGATTCCAACTCGGCCAATTATTTCACCGAGTCTGGCAGAGACCTTAAAAATGAAAACGGCTGGACAGACCTGGGCGACCTTCCGATGCGCAGCAAGGAGGACTTTCTTTCGATCAACAGTCGCGTTAGTGAGCTGGCCGGACTCTACAGAAAACTACTGGTGTTAGGGGGCGACCATTCCATCACCGCCCCGATAATCCGTGGATTGAACTCGGTGCATGGACACATCTCCATTTTGCACATCGATGCGCACCCCGACTTGTATGACAACTTCGAAGAGAACCCCCATTCCCATGCCAGTCCCTTTGCACGGATCATGGAAGAAGGACTGGTGCGAAGGTTGGTGCAGGTGGGAATCCGGACCCTGACGGCTCATCAGCTTCAACAGGCGAAGCGCTTTGGCGTTGAAATCATCCAGATGAAACACTGGCGCGATGATCACGTCTTTAGTTTTGAGGGTCCCGTTTATATTTCGCTGGATATGGATGCTATCGACCCAGCCTTCGCTCCGGGTGTCAGTCACCACGAACCGGGTGGGTTTACCTCACGCCAGGTGATTCACCTCCTCCAGCGTCTGAAAGCGGATGTGATTGGGGCCGATCTCGTGGAATTCAATCCACAACGCGATCCTTCTGGCATCACCGCTATGTTGGCCGGAAAGTTGTACAAGGAGATTCTGGATTTGCTGCTGCGCACATCGTGAGACTTCTCATCCTATTGCTGCTGTCGACAACGGTGGCCGCCCAGGAATACGATATCGTTCTTCGGGGTGGTGTCGTCTATGATGGATCGGGAAATCTGCCTTTGCGCGCGGATGTCGGAATCCGCGGAGACACCATAACGGCCGTCGGCGACTTATCGGAAGCTTCCGCCCGGGAGATTATTTCCGTTCAGGGACTGGCGGTGGTACCGGGATTCATCAACATGCTCAGCTGGGCCGACGGTTCGCTGCTGAAGGACGGGCGTTCCATGAGTGATATCAAGCAGGGCGTGACGCTGGAAGTTTTTGGAGAAGGCATCAGCCCGGGTCCACGTAAACGCAGTCGCCGTTCAAAACTTTGGACCACCCTGGGCGGGTATTTCGATCATCTCGAAAAACAGGGAGTCAGCACCAACTTCGCTTCTTTCGTCGGCGCTACCAGCGTGCGCACCTACGTCATCGGGGAAGCAAACCGTGCACCCTCCAGGCCAGAACTGGTAATGATGAAGGAATTGGTGCGCGACGCCATGCGACAGGGCGCGATGGGAGTAGGGTCATCGCTGATCTATGCGCCGGCAACTTTTGCCTCAACGGAGGAGCTAATCGAATTGTGTAAGACGGCAGCCGAATTCAAGGGGATGTACATTACCCATATGCGGAGCGAGAGCGACAAGATCCTTGAAGCAATCAATGAAACCATTCGGATAGCCAGGGAGGCTGACATTCCCGCCGAAATCTATCATTTCAAGATCAACCAGGAGCGGAATTGGAACAAGATCGACGCCGTGCTGCACAAAGTCGATAGCGCGCGTAAGACCGGCGTGAAGCTTACCGCCAACATGTATCCGTATGTCGCGAGCGCCACGGGTCTTAAGGAACGAGTTCCCACCTGGGCCCAGGAAGGAACAGCGGTCGAGATGCGGAAGCGATTTGTTGATCCGGAGTCCCGGAGACGAATTCTTTATGACATGGAGCGCGGATTCCCAACCAAGAACTCGGACCCCAGGCAGGTGGTGCTGCTCGGGTTCAAAAAGGATTCGCTGAATGTACGGTACAAGGGCAAGCGCCTGGATGAAGTAGCCAGCTTGCATGGAAAATCCGCCGACGAGACCGTGCTTGACCTGTTGGTAGCTGACAAGACCTCGATCCCTTCCTTATACTTTCTGATGTCGGAGGAAAACATGCGCCGTATGTTGAAGCAGCCTTACGTAAGTATTGGGTCGGATGGCGCATCGTTGGCTACCACGGAAGACTTTGTCGATCAAGGAACCCATCCTCGTGCTTACGGCACCTTTGCGCGAGTGTTGGGGAAGTACACCAGGGAAGAGAAGCTCTTCCCGCTTGAGGAGGCGATTCGCAGGATGACGTCGCTGCCGGCTTCAACCATCGGGCTGAAGAAGCGGGGTACATTGAAGGCCGGTAACTTTGCTGATATTGTGGTATTCGACCCGGCAACGATCGCCGACAAGGCCACGTATGAAGAACCGCACCAATATGCTGAAGGGGTAAAGCATGTGCTCGTCAATGGTGTGTGGGTGCTCAGGGATGGCGAGCATACCGGAGCCAAGCCCGGTCGTTGTGTCCGGGGGCCGGGCTGGAAACGGTGACCAGTGAACTGTTGAACCTTGAACTTGTGAAAGATCGTTTTTCAGATCACGCTCACCATTACGCCACCTTCCGGCCCAAGTATCCGAAGGAGTTGTACGATTTCATTTTCAGTCACGTAACCTCCTTTGACCTCGCCTGGGATGCGGGGACGGGAAATGGTCAGGCTGCTGAGGTGCTGGCGACACGATTCAAGCACGTGTATGCAACAGACATAAGCGGCAAGCAACTTGAACAGGCACCATCACGGGATAACATTACCTATGCCATAGCCGGCGAAACGACGTTGCTAAAGGAGCATTCAGTCAACCTGATCACCGTCGCACAGGCAATACATTGGTTTGACCGGCCAGCATTTTACCAGGAGGTGAAACGGGTGGCCCAACCGGGTGCCGTCATCGCCGTGTGGGTGTACGGCCTGTTGAAAATATCCCCCGAGATTGATCCTCAGCTGGAGAACTTCTATACCAGGATCATAGGACCTTACTGGGATCCAGAGCGGAGGGTGATTGATGAGCAATTGAAGACGATCGAGTTTCCGTTTAGGGAAATACGGCCACCCTCAATTTCAATGACGATGGTGTGGACGTTGGGGGAACTTGAAGGGTATCTGAATACGTGGTCTGCGGTGAAGAACTACACACAATCAACGGGAAGCAATCCTACGCCAGCGCTGATTGACAGAATCAAGGCTCTGACGAGCAGGGAACTTAATGTGAGGTTTCCACTGTCTTTCAGAGTTGGTACGGTGTGGGGTTAGTGGCCCTTATCGCTTCACCCACTGATTGGCCCGCTCATTTCTGGCGGCTTTTGAAACAATTTCTTTGACACGTGTGGTTTTGGTTTCCTCGCGGCGGGCCGATAGCACCCAGTGGAAGAGCTGCTTCTTGATTCCTGGTGGGAATGACTCGAAATTCTTCAGCGCCTTTTTGTTTCGAGCAAATGCCTTGGATAATTCCCCGGGCATCTCAAGAGCATCAATGGGATCAAGTGTGAACCAGGAGCCGTCTTTCTTCGCCTTTCGGATTTTCTCCATTCCGTCTTTCGTCATGCGGCCCTCTTTGATCAGTTTCGCAATCCGTTTCTTGTTGAGTTTGCTCCAAACACTGCCAGGCTTGCGCTCGGCGAAGTAGAGCAGGAAGGTGTGATGGTCTCTTTTTTGGGGTTTGCTGTCGATCCACCCATGGCACAAGGCCTCTTCCACGGCCTCGGCGTAAGCGATGCCCGGACCAGGGCTTGACTTCTTGTGCAGCACCAGCCACACACCTTTCGCCTTACCTTGATTCGCGGCAAGCCAGGCATGCCATTCGCCCCGATTTTTGGGATGAACCTCCATAGGTTATACTGAATCAATATGCCATGACTTTACTTCTCACGAACGGCGAAGGACACCGAGCCCTGCACCGTGGTCACCCTCACGCATAGAGCGCTTCCTTCTGCTCCTGCACCCGCTCGCTTTCAATATACTCGTCGTAGGTCATGAGTTTGTCGATAAATCCATTCGGACTGATTTCTATGATGCGATTGGCAACGGTTTGTGTGAATTCGTGGTCGTGGGAAGTGAATAGTACCGTACCCGGAAAATCCTTGAGCGCATTATTGAATGCCGTGATTGATTCGAGGTCGAGGTGATTGGTGGGCTCGTCGAGGATCAACAGGTTGGCACCCGCCAACATCATCCGGGAAATCATGCAACGCATTTTTTCGCCCCCGGAAAGGACGTTGCACTTCTTGAAGACTTCTTCACCGGAGAAGAGCATTTTGCCCAGGAAGCCACGGATGTAGACTTCGTCTTTGTTTTCCTCTGTGGCGAACTGGCGCAGCCAGTCGATCAGGTTGTCGTCGGACTGAAAATAGGATTCATTGTTGAGTGGCAGAAAGGCGGGTGTTATGGTCTGCCCGTAGGTAAATGAACCGCTGTCGGGTTTGATCTCACCCGCCAGTATCTGGAACAAGGTTGTCACCGCCAGGCTATCCTTGCTGAGGAAAGCGATCTTATCGCCTTTGTTAACAAAAAGCTCGAAGTCCTTGAACAGCGTTGTGCCACCCACCGAGCCGCTGAGGTGTTCGATGTGGAGCACCTGGTCGCCGGCCTGCCGGTTTTGCTGAAAAATGATCGCGGGATAACGACGGGAAGATGGCTGAATGTCGTCTACGTTTATCTTCTCCAGCAATTTTCGGCGGCTGGTGGCTTGCTTCGATTTCGACGCGTTGGCGCTGAAGCGCATGATAAACTCGGTGAGCTCTTTTCGCTTGTCTTCCGCCTTCTTGTTGGCTGCTGACCGCTGCTGCAAGGCCAATTGACTGGATTGATACCAGAACGTGTAGTTGCCCGTGTAAAGACGTATAGCACTGAAATCAATGTCGACCACGTGTGTGCACACCGTATCCAGGAAGTGACGATCGTGGGATACAACGATCACGGTGTTCTTGAATTCGAGGAGGAAATCCTCGAGCCAACCGACGGTATTCAAATCAATGTCGTTGGTCTGTTCGTCGAGTATAAGGATATCCGGGTTGCCGAAGATGGCCTGGGCCAGGAGTACACGCACCTTAACGTTACCGCTTAATTCTTTGAGCAGTTTGAAGTGGTCGTCCTCGTGAATACCAAGTCCGCTGAGGAGGGCAGCGGCGTCGGATTGCGCGTTCCAGCCGTTCAACTCGGCGAAGTCATGCTCCAACTCGGAGGCGCGAATACCATCGGCCTCGGAGAAATCGGGACGAGCGTAGATCTCATCCTTCTCCTTCATGATAGTCCAGAGTTTCTGGTGGCCCATCATGACGGTGTCGATGGCTGTGACCTCGTCGTATTCGTAGTGGTTCTGTTTCAGCACGGCCATGCGTTTGCCGGGTTCCAACACCACCTGCCCTCGCGTAGGATCAATATCACCTGACAGTATCTTGAGGAACGTAGACTTTCCCGCCCCGTTGGCGCCGATGACGCCATAGCAGTTGCCGCTGACAAACTTGAGGTTTACCTCATCAAACAAAACCCGCTTTCCGAACTGTAAACTGAGATTATTGACTGAAATCATGCGCTTTCTGGAAAAAGAAGCGCAAAGATAACAGGAATCGGGGATCGGTGACCTGTGACCGTTGACCAGTGACCCGTGACCAGTGACCTGTGACCAGTGACCTGTGACCTGTGACCGGTGACCTGTGACCTGTGACCGGTGACCAGTGAACGGTGATCAGTGATCGGAGACCAAGCTGCTTTGACTGATGGGTGAATTAGTCAGGTTTTCCGTACAACAACTTCTGACAGGCTATTATGTAGGTAGCATAAATTCATGTTTTGATGAATTCATGGCACATGCATCTACATTTGAAGAACTTGATGTCTGCAAAACAGCAAGGGCACTTTCTCTGAGGATTCATGAAACAACAAGAGACTTCCTATTGAGGAAAAATATTCGTTGACCGATCAAATTCGCAGATCCTCTCGTTCTATTGGGGCCCAAATCGCTGAAGCGTGGGCAAAGAGGAAGTACCCCAATCACTTCATCAGCAAGTTAACGGATGCAGATGGAGAGCAGCATGAAACTCGTCATTGGGTTCTCTGTGCCCTTGATCTGCGGCTATTAACATATGATGTCGCAAATGAACTACTGGAACAATGTAAAATCATAGGCCGCAGACTGCAAACCATGATCGACAAATCATCCTCCTTCTGCAAATAGGAAGTGTTCAATAAACAGCTGCAAGCACCGGTAGCCGGTCACTGGTCACCGTTTACTGGTCACCG
>JAYRNL010000006.1:0-38811 GCA_041912235.1 Cyclobacteriaceae bacterium | reverse complement strand
GTAAGCAGGATCATGAACGTGAACATCTCCGTTAATCCCTTGGAGAGGTTTGATAGCAGGAGGATTGTAATGAGCACGCTTGAAATGACAAGGCCCATGTAGGGAGACTTCTTGTTATTCTCCCGTCCGAAGATTTCCGGGAACATTTTGTCCTTGGCTGCGGCATAAGGTATCTGGCCTTGAAGCAGAATCCAGCCGTTCAATGCGCCAAACGTCGAGATGATAGCGCCGATGGCTACCCAATACCTTGCACTGTCGCCCCAGATAATAGCCGCCGCATCGGAAAACGGTGCATTGGATTTCTGCAACTCCGTGGCCGGAATCATGCCCATGACCGACACCGTGGCGAGAATGTATACCGTAATAGTGAGAGTTGTGCCAATCATCGTGGCCCGCGGAATGGTCTTCTCAGGCTCTCGAATGTCGCCTGAGGGTATTGTCGCGCTTTCTAAACCCAGGTAAGCGAACAAGGTCAGCGTCGCCGTAGCAGCAACGGCCCCGAAATCAGAATCCTTACTTACATTGAAGGGTACAAAGTTGCTGAAGTCAACATAGAATAGTCCTACGATGGAGATGAGGACGAGGGGCGTGAGCTTCAGGATGGTGGTCACCAACTGCACCTTCCCCGCTTCCTTAACGCCCTGAATGTTCACCCAGGTGAGCACCCACACGGCCGAGATCCCCGTCATAACGGAAAGGATCTTGTTGGTGGCCAGGATGGGAAAGAACACGGTCAGGTAGCTGACAAAGGTGACGGCGATTGCCGCATTGGTACACCAGATGGAAAACCAATATCCCCAGGCCACAAGATAGGCGGCGAAGTCCCCAAGTCCCACGCGCGTAAACGCATAGGGGCCTCCGACAGAATTCGTGATGATTTTGCTCAGGTGGCTAAACAGAAGTGCCAGAAAAATGGCTCCTATGGAGGAGCCAATCCAACCGAGTATGCTGATGCCACCATACGCGGCAAGGGTCGCGGGTAGCAGGAAAACTCCTGATCCGACCATATTGCCCACAACGAGTGCGGTGGTTGTCCATAGTCCAATCTTCGCCGGGGCCTGGGATTCTGTCATACCTGAATCAAGCTAAAGGTGGTAAGATACATATAGGCAACATAATACCTATCATCGTGGTATTTTGCGCGTCGGTAGAACTTTCTGATGCCTTGATGCATCCTTCACCAGTCTAAAAAATCTGAAGCCTCATATCTTAACTACTAATCATGAAAAATATGTTCAGGAAAATGAAGCATGCCCTCCTTATTGGCCTGTTGGCATCAGCAGCCACGGCGCAGGCCCAGGAGATGTCCAAGATCATGGAAAGCCGCGCCAGGGAGTTGGTGCGTATAATCGGCCTTGATGACCAGGAAGCCTGGAAGAAGTTCATTAAAGAGAACTACACTAAAGCACTGATTGACAAACCTATGCAGGCCAAACGCCAAACCTCGGATGACCGCAGTTCAAGCAGCTCTTCGAATACTCAGGAGGGTAACATCGAGGGAAAGGCCAGGATGTATCAAATGCTGCACAATGACTTTGGGAACGGCAAAATCAACTCGCTGAACATTACGGCAGAGACCCTCAAAATGTCTGTATCCGGGGGTTCGGGTATGACGGGCACTTTCACCCTGAAATTCACAAAAGAAAAACCCTGGCTCATCGATGGAATCGGCGTAGAGGTCGGCAACTAGTCCATTGACCATACGCACCATTCTCGGTACCTTCGGCTGGCTGGAGGTTTATGAAGAGGTGGTATATCATCCTGATGGTCTGTTGGTCGGTATCCCGTGCCATGGCCACTTCCCTGCTCATCCCCATGGATGAGTCGCAGCAGAATCACCTGAAGGCTTACGGCGTTGTGTACTGGTCGCTAAAGCAGGATCAACCGGTTGAATGGCTGCTCAACTTTCGTGGCGGAAGTTTTTTGGCTGACTACAGCAAATCGTTGGAAAACGAGTGCACGGTCCGCGGGATTTCTTTTGAGCTGCTGGGGGCTGAGGCGGTCAACAAACTGTTGCTGGAGATAAACAGCCCGTCATCGAATACGAACCTGGTTCGATTGGAACGTGCCGCGCGCATTGGCGTCTATTCTCCCAAGAATGAATTAATTCAGGATGAGACTGACGCGGTGATTGCGGTCCTGGACTACGCGGAAATTCCCTACAAGATATTCTATGATGAAGAAATCCTTCGCGACAGCCTGGCGCGTTTTGAATGGGTTCATCTCCATCACGAGGACTTCACCGGTCAGCATGGCCGTTTCCTGAGGCGGGAATCCGCCATCACACAGATGAAACTCCAGGAAATCACGGCCGGCCAGTTTGGGTTTGGCAAGGTTTCACAAATGAAACTCGAAGTGGCCAAACGCATCAAAGCCTACGTTGCGAGGGGCGGATACCTCTTCGCCATGTGCTCAGGGGCAGAAACCCTGGACATTGCGCTTGCCGCCAACGGCATTGACATCAATGAAAGTGTCTACGATGGCGATGATGCTGATCCCGAGGCACAAGAGAAACTTGACTTCACCCAAACCCTTGCCTTTGAAAACTTCACGTTGGAATATGAAGGCCGGAAGTTTTCCGATATCAATTCAGGATCCAGCCGACCCAATTACTGGGAGACGCCCAACACCTACTTCCGCCTGTTCAGCTACTCAGCCAAGTGGGACATCATACCGAGCATGCTCAATCAGAACCACGAGAAGGTGATCAGGGAATTCCACGGACAGACTTCCTGTTTCAACAAATTCCTGATCAAGCCCCAGGTGGAAATACTGGGCGAGAACACGGCAGACAACCGCGTTCGGTATATCGCCAACGAACTGGGCCTTGGCCACTGGACCTTCTACAGCGGTCATGACCCGGAAGGCACGGGTGGTGGAGGCCCCAACCGACGCACCGATTTAAACCTGTTTCCCCACTCCCCGGGGTATCGGCTGATTCTTAACAATGTGCTGTTTCCGTCGGCCAGGAAGAAAAAGCAGAAGACGTAATCAAGCCGGCATTCGCTGTCAACTTCCAGCGGAAGCTTCAAACTCCTTTGTAAGCTGGCCGATGATCTGGCGCAGGGGCCTGACGCTATGAACATATTCAATCGCAGGTCCAGCGCACCATACCGTCTTGTACGTGGCACCCATGGCGGCCCTTTCCACTTGCTTCATCCCCCGCAAGGCCAGCAGCATCTTTGCGTATTTCTTCAGCGTCTTGTTATGGTTGAGAATCCACTCCAACAGGTTGGCCTTGGTGCCCAGCTTCTGCACATACGGAGTATTGATCACCGTGAGCGGCGAGCCCGACATTTTGGTGGTGCGAACAATGTCTTTTTCTCCGTAGTCAACCATAGCCTGTTTGTACTCGGGCGAAATATCGGCCTCTTCACAGGCGATGAAGATCGTGCCGATTGAAGCGCCGGCAGCTCCCCACTGAAGTGCCTCACGCAGCTGACTTCCCGTGCCGATACCCCCTGCGGAAATCACCGGGATGCCCAGGTTGCTTGTTAAAGTAGTCACCAGTTCTTTCGGCGCTATATTACCCGCATGTCCTCCTGCCCTGTTGTTCACGGCTATGACGGCATCGGCCCCCAGTTCTTCCACCTTTTTCGCGTAGGCAAGATCGACTACGTCACAAAAGACCTTAATGCCCAACGGCTTGCATCCATCAATCACTTCCCTGGGGCTTCCCAACGAAGTGATGATGAAGTTGACCTTCAGTTCAAGCAGTGTCTTAAGCTGGCCTTTGTATTTCGGGTTGGACTTATTGACGATCAAATTTACTCCGAACGGTTTACTGCTGGCCGCCCGAATCTCGGCAATGGCTGCCCGCAACTCAGCGTCGGTACGATAGTTCAGTGCGGGAAAGGCGGCGGTAACACCGCTGTCCAACGCGGCGATAATCATCTTCGCATTGGAAATGAGGAACATCGGAGCAACGATTACCGGGTACCGGATTCCAAGCATCTTATCCAACGAATTCTGCTGCATCACGATTCTTTTAGCTGTAAACAGGTTAATTCTTCTATCCCTTTCTGCACTCCACCAGCCAATCCCACGGATATGGATCTTTCATCCAGCGGGGCGGGTCGGACAATTCGCTGTCCCATTCATATTCCACCCGCTCGACAGACGTTACCCTGAGGCCGGCTTCCTTGATCAACACCTGTAACTCGGGTTCCGTGTAGTGCTTTGTAGGCACCTTATCAATGTGAATGATCCCTTGAGCAAGCTGCCATCTTGGCGCGGCAAAGTAATCCAAATCGGACGCGGGTATCGCAGACGATTTCGTTCCGTCCCTCCTGTGCCAATCGATCAGCCGGAAGGCGGTGTAAAACATCGATTCAAGCGAAGGCACGATCAGGACGGCATGCCCTCCGCGTTTTAGTGCCTTATGCACATTGCGCAGCATGGCCCTGTTCATCTCAGCCTCAGGAAGCATGATCACGTTACAACAGAATAGAAAGTCGGCCGGGTCAAAGCGAAGCGTCTTGCGGGTCAGGTCGGCCTGGTGCAGCCTGACGTTCTTGTGCATCCGGGATGCAGCCACCTTCAGCAACTCCTCGGAAATATCATAGCCAGTTACCCGTCCAAAGGCAGCAGAGAGGAAAGGGAATGCCTTGCCCGTGCCACATCCAAAGTCGATGGCTCTTCCCCTCGGATCGGCATGCCTCAGGAAATAGGTGGGTAAAATGCGGTTGCGGTCACTTCGGAATACATCGAAGATCTCGTCGTCGTAGCCGGAGCCGATACGGTTCCAGTGCGATCTCTCGTTCATACTTACTTTTCCCCGGGATGATAGGTTCGCTCAGCATTGCGCCGATAATCCTCCGGATAGAAAAACACGTCCTTGAACTGTCCGTTGGCATAGAGAGGCGACTGATCATTGAAATGCTTTGAAGCCGGGTTGCCGCTTGAGCCGCCAGTGACTACTGACTTCGCCCGCACTTTCCTTCCGAATTCCACCACAGCGACAAAGCTGTTGCCGCTGCTTCCGTAAAGGCGCTTGGTGTTTGGGTACTTCCGCGCACCATAGGACGCCAACGAGCCCCAAAAGGCCGACGTAAACGGTACCGGAATACTGGCACTCGCATCATCGAACGACGGCTCAATGTTGGCATTGAGGCGTTGGAACCGGTTGATAGCCCCCCAGGCTGTCTTCCAGGATCCGAAGTCGCGCTTAAGTTCTGCGCAGGCACCGGCAAGCGCGGCGGCCTTTTCCTGGTCTGTCGTGTTCTTCGCGAGGTAATTAATTACTCCAAGCTGATCGTATGCGGCCGGCACCCTACTGGCCACGGTGTGGCGCAGCCTCGTTGCCCAGGCGATCGCCAGTGTGGTGGGCACCGATCCGGCTGCCCACTTCAGATCCCATTTCTTCAGCAGCTGGATGGGCTCTTCATAGTTCTTTCTTAGCGTATCATTCGTAGCCGCGACAGCATCAAATCCTTTGATCAAGGGAGGCAACAGGATTTCAAACCCGGGAAGGTAAGGATCATACGCAGCGCCGATCAGTTTCTCCAGGGTGAAATTGTATTCGTCCTTAAGCACTTTCACCGCATGCAGTCCACGAGGATTTTCTGGATCCGGTGCCATATACGTTGGGTACTTGGCTGGATCCGGGCTGCTCGAACCCGATACGGTGAAGGGCGTTGCGTTACAATTCTGAATCCATCCATCCCCGGGGTTGTAGACATGCACGATCTCATCTACTTCATGCAGGCCGGCCCAGTCGGTAGCCGGATTGCTGCCATCAACTGGCTTCTCATAGTCGAAGTTGGGATCGCGCTTCGGCATGAAATTACCGTGCCAATAGGCGATGTTTCCCTTATCATCCGCAAAGACCGTGTTATTGGATGAATTGGTTCGGAGGTCCATCACTTTCTTGAATTCTTCAAACCCGCCGGCCTTGGTGCGGAGAAAGGACTGTTGAAGTGCCTTGGCCGGTTCAATCATGAGCCGGGTGGATATCCATTTACCATTGCGCTCGGCGGTCACCGGACCATGGTGTGTGAAGTAAGCCGTGAACTCACGCCGGGCCGTCCCCTTGTCAGTCTTGTAGCGGATGGAAATCTTCCGGGAGATGACATCCCGTTTCTCCTTGCCGAAGGTGTAGATGTACTTTGATCCTTTTTTGGAGGTGGTCTCCACGTACTCATCGATTACATCGGCGGCGCTCGACGTGTGCATCCAACCGCAGTGCTCATTGAAGCCCTGGTAGATGAAAAACTGTCCCCAGGTGACGGCTCCATAGGCGTTCAATCCTTCCTCGCTGGAGACCTGCAACTCGGAACGGAAGTAGAAAGAAGTGTGCGGGTTGATCAGGAACAGCGCATTGCCATTGGCGCTCCTCGATGGTGCAATGGCTATCCCGTTCGACCCCCTGGGCTCAAATTCATGGTCCAGTCCATCATCGTTGTATTCCTGCCTGATGTTGGCAGGGCCCTTACCATAGAATTGTTTAAGTTCATTTAGGGAAACAGATTCAATGTCGCCGCCAATGCTTCCCTCGCTGAAAAGCAACGGCATCCAGGGCTGGAAACGCCTGAGGAGCTTTGGCTTCGTTTCAGGATGCGTATACAAGTAGTAGTTCACACCATCCGCGAAGGCCTGACAGAGTTTCTTCATCCAATCAGGGCTGGCGTCGAAATACGAAATGGCTTGGGCCGTGTCAAGGAAAAGCCGCTGACGCAGGTCGTTGTAGAGGTAAGCCTCCCCCTCGGCTTCAGCGAGGCGCGCCGTGGCAATCAGGTAGTTTCGTTCAATCCTGGGAAAATCATCTTCGCATTGTGTGTACAACATACCAAAGACCGCATCGGCATCGGTCTTGCCCTGGATATGAGGGACTCCCCAACTGTCGCGGGTGATGGTGATGCCGGCGGCCTGAGCTTGCCAACGGGATATTTCTTGCTGCGTAAAAGACTGGCCGGCTGCTACGGTGACCGGAAGAAGCAGGATGAGGATTCGGAACATGGCACTTGAAGTTGACCATGTAATGTGCTAAAAAAAAGCAATAGTGGCTAACGGTTATTGGTCAGCGGCAGTCCCCGGCGATGGCCTTGAAGAGAAAGCTGGAACGAACCTACTTGCGATAGGCTATTTTGAAATAGATTAACATCAGACTTAACACACAGATGACCGCGTTGGCAAGGATAACCGGCCATAGTTGCAGGGCAATACCATACACCAGCCAGATGAGGGTGCTGATGAAGACAATGAGCATCATGGTCATGCTCAAGTCATTGGCGCTTTTGGTCTTCCAGACCCTGTACACCTGGGGAATGAAGGTGACGCTACTCAAGAAGGCCCCGGTGTGGCCGGCGATTTCAATCCAAGATATATTTGCCACGGTTTACACGGGTTTACCGGATAAACTAACTCATTTCAGTTTTGCTTTCCAACGATTCGCTTCCTGGTTTAGTTTCAGTTTCCCCGATAGCACATAATCTGCCAGACGGAGGTTCATGCCACCCTTGGAAGTAAGGTGCCACTGACCGCATTCCTCACATAGATAGACGTTGACGGGGCCCGACCTCTCATCACCGTGGCGCGTCCTCGCCTCAATTAGCGCATCTTCAGCAATCGCCTGCGAAAGGTATTGGTTCTTACCGGAAGGGCAGGGCATGGAGATCAGCTCAGGATGAAATTCAAGTCAAAGGTAAGATGCCCGGGCAACTTATACGACTGGTATTGAATTGTTGCCCATAGACTTTAGACTTACTTTCACCTATCTTGGCTCAAACTAATTCTATGAAAATCGCTGAGATTCATACCAAGAAGGGCCTCATGAAAGTCAAGTTCTTTGACAAGGATGCGCCCAATACGGTCAAGAACTTTATCGACCTGGCCAACAAGGGTTTTTACAACGGACTGACATTTCATCGGGTCATACCAGGCTTCGTAATTCAGGGCGGCTGTCCGAAAGGTGATGGCACGGGTGGTCCGGGATACAAAATTGACTGCGAACTCACCGGCGGCAATCAATACCATGACCGCGGTGTGCTCTCGATGGCCCATGCAGGCCGCAACACCGGCGGCAGCCAGTTCTTCATCTGTCACAACCGGCAGAACACCCAACATCTCGACCGGAACCATACCTGCTTTGGGAAGGTGTATGAAGGACTTGAGGTTATTGATCAGATCAGGCCTGGGGATGTGATGGAAAAGGTGGTAATTACCGAAGTGGATAACCCGGCCGGCAGCTGAATCCCTGAATTCTCAAATACTCACCTTATGCCTGGAGATTACCTGAAGAAGAACCCCAACCTCAACGTCTTCCTTCCCATTCTCTACATCGTGTGGTCTGACGCGGTGCTGACGCCAACGGAAGTGAAAGCCATCCATGAGCTAATCGACAAGCAGGGATGGCTGAGCAGTGAGGAGATCCAATTCCTGCAATCCAAACTGGACCCCAGGCAGCCTCCAACGCCCGACGAATTAAAGGGCTGGTTGACCGCAATACGTTCAGCTACAGCCGACCTGTCTCCGGACCAACATCCGCGGTTGGTGGACATCGGTGTTCGACTGGCTGAACTCAACGGAGATGGATCGCTAAGCCCTGAGTTGGCCTTCACCCGCGAGTCGCTGGTGAACATTGAAGAAACACTCGGATTGATCGGCGGTGAGGCGTTGTACAGTTTCTTCCCTGAAAAACGCTCCACGCTGACTGCCCGGGCGCACACAGAGAAGACGTTCAGCGTGGATAACATGGCCCGTTTACTCGACGGCGACCACGCGACCATCATTCAAAAAGTGAAGACCATCATTTCAGACAAGGAGTTTGCTTACCGCGACTTTGATTCCCTGTCCGACTACCGTGGCCAGGTGCTCACGTGGTGCAAACTTCTTGCTGACCAGGGGTATGGAGCCATGGCCTACCCGAAGGAATACGGAGGCAACGCCGATATGGGCGCCTATTTTGCCATCATGGAAACACTCAGCTACCATGAGCTGAGCATGGTCGTGAAATTTGGCGTGCAGTTCGGGCTCTGGGGAATGAGTGTGTACTTCCTCGGTACGGAGAAACACCACAAGAAATACCTCAAGGAAATCGGCACACTGGAACTCCCCGGCTGTTTCGCCATGACTGAGACCGGCCATGGGTCAAACGTAAAGGGCATTGAAACCACAGCCACCTACGATCATGCCACCCGCACGATTGTCGTTAACACGCCCAATGAGCTCGCCAAGAAGGAATATATCGGCAACGCCGCACTCCACGGCCAAATGGCCACAGTCTTCGCCAAGTTGATCGTCGAGGGAATTGACTACGGCGTCAGTGCGGTCGTCGTTCCGCTACGGGACAAGAAAGGCAACCTGGCTGCAGGAGTTACCATCGAAGACTGCGGACGGAAGATGGGTCTTAACGGAGTGGATAACGGCAAGATTCATTTTAACCAGGTCCGCGTTCCCTACGACAACCTGCTCGATCGCTTTTGCAGCGTCACCGCCGAGGGCAAATTCCACAGTTCCATCGCCAGCGACAACCGGCGGTTCTTCACGATGCTGGGCACACTCGTCGGCGGGCGCATTGGCATTCCCCGCTCCGGAAACGCTGCGTCCAAAGCGGGGTTGACTATAGCCCTCAGGTATGGCGACAAGCGACCCCAGTTTGGTCCGGAAGGAGGCGCTGAAGTACCCATCCTTAACTACCGTATTCACCAGCACCGGCTCATCCCCTACCTCGCCAACGTGTATGCCCTTCACTTCTCGCTGCAGTACCTGACGGAACGATTCCTCAAACGGACTGAACAAGACATGCAGGAGATTGAGGCGTTGGCGGCCGGCCTTAAATCCTTCTCCACCTGGAATACCACGGCCTGCCTGCAGGAATGCCGGGAGGCCTGCGGCGGTAAAGGATACCTGTCTGAGAACCGCATCGAGAAGATGAAGAACGACGCTGACATATACACCACCTTTGAAGGCGACAACACCGTCCTGATGCAACTGGTGGCCAAAAGCCGGCTGTCGGAGTTCAAGCAGGAATTTGGAAATATGAACTTATTCGGTGTGCTGAACTATGTGGCTGATCAGGCGGCCACATCTCTTACCGAGAAGAATCCCTTCATCACCCGGAATACCGACGAAGCCCACTTGCTCGACTTTGAATTTCACCTGAATGCGTTTGAGTACCGCGAGCGGGATATTCTCACCTCGGCGGCCAAGCGACTGAGGAAATTGATTACTGGGGGAATGGACTCCTTCGATGCCTTCAATGTGTGCCAGCGTCACCTCATCGATGTAGCCGAAGCACACGTGGAGCGTGTGATCCTCGAACGCTTCATTCACCAGGTGGGAGAAACCAAGGATGCAGGCTGCCGCGCCGCGCTTACCAAGTTGTGCCAGTTGTTCGCCTTGAATCACATCGAGAAGAACAGGGGCTGGTACCTGGAAAGCGGGTACATGGAGCCGGCGAAGACCAAGGCCATCCGTAAGCTGGTGAGCCAGTTATGCTGGGATCTACGCCAGGAGGCTGTGCCCCTGGTTGACGCATTCAAAATTCCGGATGTCTGCCTCGGGGCTCCCATAGCAAAGCGTTGACGTGAGGCGGGACTGCCAAACAGGTTGCTCAATTACTTCTTCGGGGTTGAGTGCAGAAAACTAATCTTCCATTTACCGTCAACTTTTCTTAGCGTGACGTTCTCTATCCAGTCAATCTGGCCCGCCACGCTGTCTTTGCGGTACACCTGTGCATGATTGAAGTAGGATATCTGGCTGCTTTCCCTATCCACAAAGACCTTGAAACCACTCAGTTTGAATTCAAGGCGACGGTCCGGATACTGTTGTATGCGCGTCCACAAACTATCGTTGTTCCAAACTCTGCCATCTTCGAAGAGCACGAAGTCGTCCGTGGTGTTTGCCTTCATCGCCTCCAGGTCCTTCCGTTGTATGGCGTCAAAATAATTCAACAAAGGAAGTTTAACGTTCTCCGGTTTGTCTTGCTCGGCTGTGACCTCACAGGAAGACAAAGAGGAGATTAAAATAATCCAACGAGTTAGTCGCACAGGAAATGGATTTCGCATCTCTAACGAACTTAAAGAAAAGACAAATGAGTTCAAGTGATCAGCGACATCCAACCGGCGATTTTAACGACTATTTAATGCCCTCAGAACGACATCAACCCCGTCAGGATCAAGAAACGGGCTTGCGCATTCTGGATTCAAGTGCATATCCAAGGCTCATGGCAATAGGAAGCATGGCGAGGTAGCTGATCCCAATGGTGGTCAGGTATTCAATAAATCCAATGCCAGCCATGGGCATGAGGAAGGCAGCGTCAAGAATCAGGTTAAGGTGTATCCATGTCAAGCCAACAACTAACCCATGACGAACAAAATCGGATTGAACGTGAGCGAAGTACCTATACAACAAGTAACATCCTGATGTGACTCCCACCACGGTAATGATCGATTTGAAGGTCGCATAGGGCACTGTCATCTCGCCACCAGGTCTGAAAAACAGGAATGAAGCCAGGAATGGAATCAACCAGGAAAGGACGCCCAGTCCCAGAACCCTGACTATTAGTTGTTTGTTCATGACACTTGGATTGATCCAAAATTTCGGGCCGGTCCAGTGAATTTCAAATGATCGATGTCAGCAATTGATGTCTTAGTTCACTTCCACAGTGACAGAACTGAACTTCCCCTCACCGATTTCCTGGATTTTCATGGCAACGCGTTCCGGCGTGACCCACGTTGCTCTGTCGGCGTTGGGCATCGACGCCCGGTTTTGAGGCGTATCCAGGGCAGAAAATACGACGACATGACATTTTACCTTTTCGGAGGCCGCGTTGAGATAATCCGCAAGCTTGAAAAGAAGTGACTTAGAGAGTCCATAGGCTATCAGGCTTTTACCTGCCTTTGCATCCAAGGCCGGCCTGGCTCCGATGAATATCATTCGACCTCCCTGGCCGCGGTGCATTACGGCAAACAGCGGTCGGGCTACGTGATAGGCTGTTTCAAAGTTCAAGGCATACATCCGCAGCAGTGAAGCTCCGTCGGTTTGCTCCAAAGCACCCATCTCAAAGCCACCAACGGTGAGAATAGTCAAATCAATAACCGGGAAATCGCCCAGTACTTGGCCCAGCACTTCTTCAGTGTCCTTTTCATTCATCAGATCGGCTTCAACAAAGCGAACGTTGGTAACCTTGTCTTTGGGAATCCTGCCCGGAGACACCATGGCGATGACCTTCCAGCCTTTGGCCGCAAAATGAACCACGCAGGCCGCGCCCAGATTTCCGCCGGCGCCGGTAATCAACACTGTTTTCATGGCTTCTTGAGATGTAACGCCTTTGGCTTGGTGAAGGCACGCAAGCCGGCATGACTCAAGGTCGATCCGAAGCCGGAGTGCTTCCTCCCGCTCCAGGGAACGGCCGCGCTCACGCGATCACAGCAATTCCAATATCCCGTACCGGTATTTAGTTCATTAAGGATGGCCACCGCGCGCGCCTCGCTGGCCGAGTAAACGGAAGCGGTCAACCCGTATTCGGTGTCCGCCATCAGGCGAATGGCCTCGGCATCATCTTTGACTTTCATGATGCCGATAATGGGGCCAAACGACTCCTCCTGCATCACACTCATCTTGTTGTTCACACCGGTGAGCACCGTAGGCTCAAAGTAGTAGCCTTTTGATCCCGTCCGCTTTCCTCCTGTCCGGATTTCTGCTCCACCCCTCACCGCTTCCGCCACCTGCCGTTCCAGGACAGCGAGCTGATCTTTGCGCGTCAGCGGGCCAAGGTAAACGCCAGACTCCAGCGGACTCCCCATTCGGTATCCCTTCACTTCCGTCACAAATTCACGGACATACTCATCGTATACCTGCTCGTGCACATAAATCCTTTCCACGGCACAGCAGCTTTGCCCGTTATTGTAAAATGCGCCGTCGGCCGTAGCCGCCGCCACGGCTTTGATGTCTGTCACATCATCGGCTACGTAAAGCGGGTCCTTGCCGCCAAGTTCGCATTGGCAGGGCACCATCTTTCGACTTACCGTCTCGTAGATATATTGTCCGGTCTTGTAGGAGCCCGTGAAGAAGTAGCCATCGAAATTCATATTCAGCAATTCCTGCCCCACGCTTTTGCCACCAAGGCCGCAGATAAACGCATCGGCCGGAACGCCGGCTCCCTGCATGAGTCGTTCAATGTGAAGTCCGGTAAGCGTCGAATATTCGGAGGGCTTGTAAAGCACTGTATTTCCGGCCAGCAGCGCAGGAACAAATACGTTGGTGCCCACCAGGTAGGGATAATTCCATGCAGAAATGTTGCAGATGACCCCCAGGGGTTCGTAAACAATCTTTTCGCGAACGGATCCCTCCGTCATAGTCTCTTCTTCCAGGTACTCCTGCGCGTGCTCGGTCAGCCATTTGATCCTTGCCCTTGCCCCGTTGATCTCATTGCGCGATTGCTGTAAGGGCTTTCCGACTTCTCCGGTTAACGTGGCGGCCAATTTCTCTATCTCCTGTTCAAGCAAAGAGCCAAACCTCTTCAACGTCTCGATCCTTTGCGTCAAGGGAACAGAAGCCCACGACGGCTGGGCAGCGCGAAGGCGCGTGAATTTATTGTTCAGCGTAAACCGATTGTCATCAGGAACTTCCTGGATTATTTCCTCCGTGGCGGGATTGATAACTTTCATTGCGCGTATTAACGTCGAGAGTGTCCGTGGCCGCTAAATGTGTCTTGACACGGCATCCACGAAGGCCTCACGCACCCCTTTGGAGAAGGGGCTATCCTGATCGGCCATTCGCTCCGGATGCCATTGCACCAGCATCATAAAAGGATGGTTGTCCTGATCACGGATTTCCGCCCCTTCAATCACACCATCGGGCGATACGGAGTTCATCGACAGCCCTTCGCCCAGCAGGTCTATGGCCTGGTGGTGGGCGCTGTTTACTTCGCCCCTCAGGGATCCCGTGATTTCGCCAAGCAGCGTATTCTCCTTCAGCCAGATGGCATGACGGCGGTCCTCGTCTTCCTGGATGCGCGTGTGGTTTTCGCGGCCAAACGCGACGATATCCGGAACCAGCGTGCCGCCCAGAAACACATTCGTGATCTGTAATCCGCGGCAAATGCCCAGCACAGGCAAACGCTTCTTATGTGCCACACTCAATACTTTCAGTTCAAATTCATCGCGGGCTTCATCAAAGTCATCCAGCCGGAAGCGTTCGACATAATCAGGTTTACCGTAATGCTTCGGATGCACATCTTCTCCCCCGGTCATGACAATACCCTTGCAGCTCGCTACGGCGGAAATATTGCCTTCGTCGTAGCCTAGTTTCACAATTTCTAAACCGGGCGATTTAGAGAGCCAACGAACATAGTTGTCGTACCGTCTTCCTGCGGCCACGCCAATGCGAATCATCTGGGTCATAAGGCTTCCAGGTAAAGGCGTTTAAAATCGTCTCGGCTCACCGGCCTGGGATTGTTCGGGTGGGCGAAATCGGCAACGGCAAGATCCGCCAAGGTTTCAATATGTTCCTTGCCTACGCCCACCTCGCGCAGTTTATGCGGTACCCCAATGCGTGTATTCAGATCAAAGAGATAGTTCACCACCGCTTCGCCGGTCTCTTCCGCAAGGCCCAGTGTCCGCGCGATCCGCCGGAATTTATCCTCACTGCCCTTGATATTGAAACGCATCCCGTAAGGAATATTCACCGCGTTGGCAAGTCCATGATGCGTGTCGAGCAACGCCGACATCGGATGGGCCAGCGAATGCACAACACCCAAACCCTTCTGGAAGGCCACGGCACCCATCATGGACGCGATGAGCATCATGGAGCGCGACTCTGCATCCGGCTTCTTCACTGCGCGCTCCAGCGATTGGCTGATAAGCGAAATCCCTTCCAAAGCGATCCCTTCTGCCATCGGATGCGGCATCTTGGCCAGGAAAGCTTCCATGTTGTGCGTGAGTGCATCCATTCCCGTGGCTGCCGTAATGGCTGCAGGCAGTTCCATCGTGAGCATCGGGTCAGCAAAGACAACCTTGGCGAGGAGTTTCGGAGAGAAGAGAATCTTCTTCTGATGCGTAACATCGTCGGCGATAATGGCGCTTCGGCCTACTTCGCTTCCTGTGCCTGCCGTGGTGGGTATCGTTACAAAGTAGGGAACGTCGTTCGTGACAAATACATCGCCTCCAATGAGGTCATCGTATTTGAAAAGGTCATCGCGATGGTTCACCCGAAGAACAATCGCGCGTGCGACGTCAAGGGCTGCACCACCGCCAATTCCAATGACAGCGTCACATTTTTCGGCATCAAAGGCGTCGGTTCCTTTATACACATCGGACTTCACCGGATTCTTGTGGATATCACAGAACGGCATGGAAGCCAACCCTTTTGCCGCGAGGTCGGAAAGTATTGACTTGAAAAATCCAAGTTGTGCCACATTGGGGTCGGTCACCACCAGCGGACGGCGAAGGCCTTGCTTCCTGAGATGATCTCCCACCTCCCGGCTGGCACCCGGACCGAACCGGATGGTCGTTGGAAAATTGTATTGATATACGTTATCAAACCTCATGCTCGGTCAATCACCAGTTTGCTCAAATTATCTCGAAGTACCGGCCATACTCCCAATCGGTTACCGCCTTAAGATGTTGCCTCCACTCCCATTCGCGTGTGCGGACAAAATGTTCGACGAAGCCCTCGCCAAACATTTCCTTGGCAGGAAGGAATTCCTTCATTCGCGCTGTCGCCGCCTCCAAAGTGGTGGGCAGAATTCCATTGGAGAAGTCCGTGTATCCGCTCCCCTGGGTCGGCGGCTGTTTGAGTTTCATTTTCTTCTTAACTCCGTAGAGACCCGATGCCAGCGCCGCGGCCATGGCAAGGTACGGATTGGCGTCGGCGCCCACCACCCGTGTCTCCAGGCGACAGGCTGCCACACTTCCGGCAATGACCCGAATGGCCACGGTTCGGTTATCGGGTGCCCAGGTCAGCGTTGTCGGCGCCCAGGCCCCCTCAACCAATCTCTTGTAACTGTTAATGGTCGGCGCATACATGGGCAAGATATGGGGAAGGCAATAGAGCTGGCCTGCCAGGTAGTGCTTCATCGTTGCACTCATGCGAAGTTTGTCTCCGCTGTCGAAGAACACGTTCCTGGCGCCCTTCTTATCCATAAGGCACTGATGAAGGTGCCCGCCGCAACCGGGCAGGTTTTCACTTATCTTGGCCATGAACGTCGCCATGACCCCGTGCCGGTACGCTATTTCTTTTACAGCGGTCTTGAAGAGTATCGCCCGGTCCGCCGCTTCTAAGCCCGACGCCTTATGGATGGCGGCTTCTAGGACGCCCGGACCTGTTTCGGTATGAAGGCCCTCGAGGGGAATACCAAACTTGCCGAGTTCCTCAAAAAGATCCTTGAAGAAAGGTTGGTTGAGTGTTGTCCGCAGGATGGAATATCCAAACATGCCTGGTGACAGCGGCGTCAGGTTCTTGTAGTGCTTCTCCCGGGCGCTGGATGGAGTCTCATTGAAGTTGAACCATTCAAACTCCTGGGCGAACAAGGGTTGAAACCCTGCCTCATGCGCGTCACTGATTACTTTTCTGAAAAGCTGCCGCGGGCATACATGCAGCGGCTTGTCCCGGCCATCGAGGAACTCACCCAGAAAGAATGGAATATCCTGTTCCCAGGGAATCCTGCGAAACGTCGTCAGGTCGATACGTGTCCGCGCATCGGGGTAGCCGCTGTGCCAGCCCGTATACGTGCCATTGTCGTACGTAACATCATTGGCATCCCATCCAAACACCACATCGCAAAACGTGGTGGTGTCATTGGCCACGGCGAGAAACTTGTCCGACGAAATATACTTTCCGCGGAGAATGCCATCCGTGTCCGCATAAGCAATCTTCACCTTCCCGGAAGGGTGGCTCCTGGCGTAGTCGAGAATCGCTTTCGTGGTCATGCTGCCGTTGGCGTTTTGCGGGTGTTAAATATACCAAAGCACACGGCGATTATCAGTACAAAGACGCCGCTCACCTTCAAATTATACACGACAACCGCGAGCAGCGCTACCCCCGCGATGGTTAGGGCCATGAGGGGAAACCAAGGGTAAAGCGGAGTATGAAATGGCCGTGGCAGGTCAGGTTCCTTCCGGCGCAAGGCCACCACGGCGATCATGGAGATAACGTAAAGCGAGAGGGCGCCCAGCACAGAGAGTGTAATGATCTCCCCGGTGCGACCGGTGAACAAGGCAATTATTCCGAGAACTGAATTGAATGCCAGCGCGTTGGCGGGCGTCTGAAATCGGGCGTGGACTGTTCCGAGCCATGACCCTGGACGGATTACCTTCCCAAATTCAAAAGTAGACCTGCCCGCTGCGAGCATCAATCCATGAAACGAAGCCACCAGGCCGAAGAGCCCGAAGACAATCAGCAAGGTATACGACCAGCCATCCGATCCTTGCATCACTTCGAGCGCCATGGGCAGCGGCGCATCCGACGATGTTCCATCGGGCTTTAGCACCACGGCTTCCCACCCTGCAATTCCAATGGACCCGGTAAAGGTGAGCAAACACAACGTAATGAGTGTGAACAACGCCGCCAGGAATCCCCACGACATCGTCCGGCGGGGGTTGATGGTTTCCTCTGCGAGGTTGCCAATGCCTTCAATGCCAAGAAAGAACCATATGGCAAAAGGGATCGCCGAGAATACTCCCTCCGCTCCATGCGGCAGCCAATTATGCGTCAGCGCGTCAATGCTCACCGCGGGCAACGTGGTGCCGGCGAAGATCAGGAGGCCGGTTACGGCCACGACAGTTACACCCAACTCAACGAGGGCCGCGAGCCTTACGCCGTAGGTGTTCAGGGCGGTGAATACCAAGTAGGCGCCAGCTGAAAAGACGGTGGATCCGATCGAGGGGAAAAACAAATTCAGGTATGACCCGATGGCCAAAGCGATGGCTGGCGGAGCAAAGATGAATTCAATATTCTGCGCCATGCCGGCAAGGAAGCCAATCTTTGGGCCCAACGCCCTGTTGGCATAGTCAAATGCGCCCCCCGCCTTGGGAATGGCGCAGGCCAGCTCAGCATAGCTATAGGTGAAGGTGATGTAGAGCAGAATCACAAAGCCCACGGCAATGGCCAATCCGGCCGTGCCACCGGCAGCCAGACCAAGGTTCCATCCAAAATAGTTTCCTGAAATAACGTACCCCACGCCTAGCCCCCAAACCATCTTGGGCGTCAGGATGCGCTTCAACTCGGCCTCTGGGTGACTCAAGGTCAATGCAGTTTGGCGTAAGTTAGAAATATTCAATAGTCGCGTCTCCTCCCACTGGAAACGACTGACAAGTGAGCACTCTTCCCTCAGCGACTTCCTTGTCGGTGAGCACCTCGTTGTAGGCCATCCACACACGTCCCGAGGTGCACGCTGCTATGCAACTTCCGCATCGGCCCGCTTCACAGCTGTATGGAAGTTCGAGCTTGTTTATTTTCGCCGCTGCCAAAATGGTGTGTGGATACTGCACCCGCAGGATATGCTGACGGCCCTTGATCTGAACCGTGACCTGATGAGCCTCTGTATCCGGAGGACGTTCCTTTGGTCGGGGAACATCCGGAGTAAACACTTCACGGCGAATGTTGGACAGTGGCAGTCCATGTGCCCGCAGCGGTATTTCAACCATTCGCATGTAATCGAAAGGTCCGCAGAGATAGGCCAGCGTACGGGTTGGATTTATCCTGAACTCATTGCTGAGCAGGCTCTCCAGCGTAGACTTACTCAGGCGCGCCCGGAGCAGGTCCTGGTGATTGCTGTAGAACCACTTGACCATCAGGTTGGGGTGTTGGGTAGCCAGCCGTTCGATGGGCTCGCGAAAAATGGTTGACGCAGGGGAAGGATTGCTGTAGAAAAGCAGGATGGCCAGGTTCAATTTCCGGCGGAGGAGATCCTTGATCATCGAGTAAACGGGTGTGATTCCACTTCCTGCGGCGAAGAAAAGTATCAGCTCATAGTCTTCGACGGCATCGGGCAGGACAAAGAATCCCGCTGGCCCTCCGGCGATGGTGATTCGGTCACCGGGCTGGGCCGTTTCGAGCATGGGGCGGGAGAAGAGACCGTTGGCAACGCGTTTCACCGTGATGGCAGGCACTTCTCCGGGCGCAGAGGAGAAGGAATAGCTCCTACGCACCAGGCCGGTGCGGGTTGGGATTACAAAGGTGATAAACTGCCCCGCCTTGTACGACAAAGGTTCCGACGTGTTAAGCTCGAAGGTTGCTGCATCCGCTGTTTCACGGATGACCTGTCTGATCATCACCTCCTTGAAGAGATCGTTATGGGCTGTGACCGGGTCAAAGGGCAACATGGTATAGCTCCGGCACCGAACACCTGCAGTTGGGTTGAGGAGATGCTAAAAATACAAATAGCCGGCTGTACCGGCTATTTGCAGAGCAAGTATTGACTAATCTTAGTCTACATCTTCACCGAGGCTCTTCAGCTTCTTCTTAACCCGGGCCACTTTGGGTTGATCATCCAATTCGCTGTACGCATTAAGGAGCGAATAAAGCGTGGTAACGTCATCCGGGCTCAGTTTTTCGGCCGCTTCAATGTAGGGCAGGTAGGTCTTGAGGGCCTCTACATAAGGAGCATCCAGGGCCTGCTTCTTTTTGAGATCTTCTTTGGAGTTGCCGAGCTTGCCGATTTCGTCCTTGTATTTCTTCGCATCCTGCCAGTAGAGGTTGGCCAATTCAGAAGCCGCATCGAAATACTTCGGGTCGATCTCCAGGCACTTCTTGAACGCTTCTTTTGCTTTGGCACTCTCTCCTAACTCTCGGCTCAACTGGCCGTAGAGATAATAGTTGTCGCGGCTGCTTGGGTCGTTTTGCAGTTCCTTCTCGACCATCTGCTTGGCTACGTCATACTTCTTGTCGTTGAGATAGATATTCAGTTCCAGCAAACGGAGGTCGCGGTAGTTAGGAAATTTCAGCTGACCTTCTTTGAGCCACTTCAGGGCGCTGGCGTTGTCCTTCTTCTGTTCTATGTAGGTGTTGGCAATGGAAGCGTACGCCTGGGGGTTCTTTCCGCCCTGCAGAAAGTACTTTTCGAGGTAGGTGATGGCCTTGTCCGCCTCGTTGGCATTCAACGCGAAAGCGCTGGTATAGAAGAGCAACAAGGTATCGGTGGGGTTGAAATAGAGCGTCTTTTCCGCCAGTATGAGGGCCTTCTTGTGATCACCTTCATCATTGTAGGCACTTACCGCCTGGTTGAAATAGCTGTTGGCGATCATCCCCTTGGCATTATCGTTCAGCATCGGCAGGCCGGTGGGATCATTGAAGAAATTAGGAGTCTTATCGTCAATGGCCTTCGACTTCTCAAACGCGTCCTTGGCCACCTCGAAGGGATTCGGATCCAGGGTCTTGAATTGAGCCTTCTTGGTCGTATCCATGGCGGCATAGATCAATCCACGGAGGAACCACGCCTTGGCTGCATTCTTGGTCGGCTGTCCTTTCTTGTCCACCATGAATTCCTGATTGCCTGTCGTGGCGTCGATAATGGTTTTGGCTTCATCAATTTTACCCTCGCGCAGTGCCTTTTCGGCCTTCGGTATGCTCGGCTTCACTTGAGCGAACACAAGGAATGGCACCATCGCAAGCAAAGTGACTAAGGTCTTTTTCATCGTCGTTGTTCGTTAATTATTGTTTAGGTTAAGTAGGTTCGTTCTTCGTATCTATTTCTTCAATCTTCTGAATTTTCTCCACGGAGGAAATGGCATCGTCCTCGTTCAGACGGATCACGCGGACACCTTGCGTGGCACGGCCCATAACGCGCAGTTCATCAATGCGTATGCGAATACTGATTCCTGACCGGTTGATGATCATCAATTCATCGCTGTCTCTCACCTCCTTTATCGCAACAAGCTTGCCAGTTTTTTCGGTGATGTTGATGGTTTTTACGCCCTTTCCACCCCGTTTGGTAATGCGATAATCCTCAATCAGCGAACGCTTGCCATAGCCGCGCTCCGAAACAACCAACAGGTTAGCTTCGGGGTGGGTAATGCAAACCATCCCTACCACCTTGTCGCTTGCGCCCTCGAGCGTGATGCCTTTTACCCCAGCCGCGGTACGCCCCATGGGCCGCACGTCTGACTCATTGAAATGCACCACCTTACCGCTGCGCTTGGCAATCACGATATGATTCTTGCCGTTGGTCAGCGCCGCCGTCAGCAGTTTGTCGCCTTCGTGAATCGTTATGGCGGTTATGCCATTGGCCCTCGGCCGTGAATAGGCCTCCAGTGAAGTCTTCTTGATGGTGCCCTTTTCCGTGCAGAGAATCACGTAATTCTGGTTCACGTACTCCGCATCCTCGATACTTTTCACGTTGATCACCGCACAGACACTATCCGTGGATTCGATGTTCAGCAGGTTTTGAATCGCCCTGCCCTTGGATGCCTTGGTTCCTTCCGGAATCTCATAAACCTTCTTCCAGAATACTTTACCTAATGCAGTGAAAATCAACAGGTAATTATGAGCATGTGCAATAAACAGATGCTCTGTAAAGTCATCTTCTTTGGTGGTCACCCCTTTTGATCCTATTCCACCTCTGCCCTGGGTGCGATACTCCGACAAGCTGGTCCGTTTAACGTATCCCTGGTTGGAGATCGTAATCACCATCTCCTCATTGGGAATCATGTCTTCCACCGTGATGTCTTCATCGCTGGCGACCACTTCCGTGCGGCGCTTATCGCCGTAGCGCTCCTTCATTTCTGCAAGCTCGGACTTGATGATGCCCATGCGGATGGGTTCATTCGCCAGAATCTCCTTCAACTTGCCAATGAGCTCCATTACTTCCTTGTACTCATTCTGGATCTTCTCCCGCTCGAGACCGGTGAGGCGCTGCAGGCGCATTTCGAGAATGGCTTTGGCCTGGATCTCGGACAGCTGGAAGGTGTTCATCAAGCCCACTTTGGCCACCTCAGGGTCCTTCGAGTTGCGTATGAGGGCAATGACTTCATCCAGGTGATCCAGGGCTATCAGATAGCCTTCCAGGATATGGGCCCTTTTTTCAGCTTCAGCCAGTTCAAACTTGGTCCGCCGGATCACCACCTCATGGCGGTGTTCAACAAAATGAACGATCAGGTCCTTCAGATTTAGCGTCTGCGGACGGCCCTTTACCAGGGCTACGTTGTTGACACCAAAAGAAGATTGTAACTGGGTGTACTTAAAGAGATTGTTGAGTACAATGTTCGGGATGGCATCGCGCTTCAGGTCATACACAACGCGATAGCCGTCGCGGTCACTCTCGTCGCGGATATCCGAAATCCCCTCAATCTTTTTCTCATTGATCAGGGCGGCGGTCTTCTCGATCATCTGCGCCTTGTTCACCAGGTAGGGAATCTCAGTGACGATGATTTGGTCCTTCCCGCTGTTGGAAGTGACGATCTCTGCCCGGGCCCGGATCACCACCCTGCCACGACCGGTAAGGTAGGACTCCTGGACTCCTGATAACCCATATATGATGCCCCCCGTGGGGAAGTCTGGAGCCGAAACATATTTCATCAGCTCCTGGACCGTGATGTCACGGTTATCGATGTAGGCGTTGATCCCATCAACCACCTCGCCCAGGTTGTGGGGAGCCATGTTGGTGGCCATGCCCACGGCGATACCTGCCGATCCGTTGATCAGGAGGTTAGGCAGCTTGGCCGGCAACACGGTGGGTTCCGTCAGGGAATCATCGAAGTTGGGCTGAAAATCAACGGTGTCTTTGTTGATATCGGCCAGCATCTCCTCGGCGATCCGCCTGAGGCGCGCCTCTGTGTAGCGCATCGCCGCCGGCATATCGCCATCAACCGATCCGAAATTGCCCTGGCCATCCACCAAGGTGTAGCGCAGCGACCATTCCTGGGCCATCCGCACCATGGTGTCATATACCGAAGCATCACCATGGGGGTGGTACTTACCCAGCACTTCCCCCACTATCCTCGCTGATTTCTTGTAAGGCTTGTTGTAATTAACGCCGAGTTCCTGCATGCCGTAAAGCACGCGACGGTGTACCGGCTTGAGTCCATCGCGGACGTCCGGGAGGGCCCGGGAGACGATCACCGACATCGAATAGTCGATGTAGGCGCCCCTCATTTCGTCTTCAATACTGATCGGAATTATGTTCTGACGGGGAGGTAAGCCGGATGTCTCTTCTGCCACAGGTTAGGTCGTTACAACGTGTAAAAAATGAACGGGCAAAGATAGGGAAAAACCACCGAATGAACCCCAGCGAAGGGGCGATAAAATCGATGAATTTGACCCTGAAAAATGGGTTTTTGAGCTTTGCCGCGACTGCCCCTCAATACGGGTTCAGCATCTTCTTGTTCTTGCCCTTGTATTTGATCAGGTTGGGGTGATTTTCTCCGTAGTGCGGGTTCTGTTTCTTGTAGATGGGATGCACCCGGCTGCGGTATTCTTTGTCTCCATGCGCGTGATTGATTTGAATCCGGCAATCCTTGTTGAAGCATTTTGGAAGCTCAGGAATCCGGTAGGTCAAACCAATATTGAGAAACAAGGCATTCATACCATGGCTGATCGCACTTCCTCCCTCCGGCAGGTTTAGGGTATAACTCTTGAATTCGTAGGAAGGCCGGGCAAAGACAGTCAGGTACTCCGAGAGCTCACGCTCGATGGTAACCCCGCCGTTGATATACACATTGGTGGTAGCGAGCGACATGTCAAAGTTGGAAGGAGAAAAACTTCCTACCTGCAGATCGCCGGTAAACAGGTAGTCGCCGGAACGGTAGAAGGAAACGCCCAACAACCCAAAGAACCGGCTCATCATGCCTGACGGATTCGACGGCTTCATCGTAGTGAGCCGGTCGCCGTATGTTTTCGGGGTGAAATCACCCATGCTCATGTACTCAAAGGAGTAGCCAATGCCTATGCGGTACCGCTGCTTGAATTCGTAATGGATTGTCGCCTTGATGGGAATTGACATGGCGTTGCCGGTAAACCCAAGCGATGCGGTATCAGAGGCCACGAGGAAGGCAGCCGGATCTGCCGCCGATGTGCTCAACACCCGCTCATTGACCCAATTGCGATAGCGGGTTGACGTTACCCCTACCGGGAAAATCTCCGGCGAACCTCCGGGTGCCTGGTAGATGCCGTAGCCCTGCAGGTCGTGGCTGAAAAAGTTGTTGCCATAGCCTGTGCTCAATCCAAACCTGAAATGACTGAAGATGGACCGCGGACGCTTCTTGATCTCGGCGTAAAAATTGTCAAGCGGGAACCCGCTGCCACCTTCTTCTTTGGCTTCCTGCGACTGCACCGGTGGCGTTGGCTGTTTCAGGGTATCGCTGCGCACAGGCGCGCTCAGCGGCGGCGTTTGCTGACGGGTGGTGTCGACCTGTCCGTAAAGGCGTATCGTCCCAGGGCCGAGCAGGCAGGAAAAGAGGACCAGTGATGTGAAGACACGTGTCAATTGGTACGGCTACAGATTCCTAAAGGTAGAAAGTTTACCCCGGTTCTCAGTAGCCGGAAGGGCGAAGGGCTTCAAGGCTGGTGTAGGTGTGCACATGCGTTTGACCCTGCTTCAATTCATAGGTGAATGTCTGTGTGTGCGTCTGCCCGGTGTAGTCCGTGAGCTCAAGGGTGACCTCGTTCTTTCCCACCTTGAGTGGAATTCGGGCATAGCTGATGTTATGCGGCAATGTCTGCCAATTGCGGGTGTCGGCGGCCTCGGTGATGACGTTAACCATCTCCATGAGGACTCCCGCCCACTTGTCGCGCCCGCTGGCTGATTGTTCCGTGGCCTTCTTCACCGCCAGCCGAAGCAACGCCTTGCTGAGTTCAAGGTTCATCCGTTCGTCAAGGCATTTAAAAGCCACTTTGTTCACATCTTCCATCAGTTGCAGCTCGTACCGGGCTGAATCAGTGGATAGCGCCGCTGAAGAATAGAAAAGCGGCCGTTCCACATATCTGGGCAGCGTCAGGCGATACACGTCCAGTTTGGAAAGCGATTGCAGCTGGCTTTTGCTGTATCCTTCGGAGGAGAACGCATAATTCAATCCCAGTCCTTCATTGGTGAAATACACCATGCCGGCGCGTTGGCTGATGGCAAACGTAACCGACCACTCCACTTTCACCGGACTGAGTCCATTGTGCCAGAAGAATACAAGCTCTCCTCCCGGCTTGTTCGACACATCGATATCGGGTGCGTTGAATTTCTCCCGGTAGTAGGCATACTCATCGTCGAGCCCGCTCAACTTGGCCGTTCGTAAAATGTCTTTCTTAAGCTGCTCGGGTGCACCTACGTTAAACAATTTGAAATACTCGCCCTCATATACCTCCAGGGCATTGCGGTAGGCGATGAATGCGTTGTTGTAATCGTAGTCGTTCTCATAGATCAAGCCCATCAACGTGTGCACAAAGCCATCTTTCCGGTATTTGTCCTCCGAGGAATAGCGGTCGCTTAGTTGCTGCAGCCGGATGTTCATTCTCCGGCACTCCACCAGTGCATCCTCCGTCTTTTCCATTTTGAGGTAATTCAGCGCCTTGTAGTACAGCAGCAAGAGATGTTCGTGGTCTTCTCCGCGATAGACAGCGAAATTGGGGTTGGTGAAATACGTGGCCGCCTCGTTTACATAATTGATGCGATAGTCTTCTCCGAAATTGTAGGCCCGCTCAAAATATCTGTTGCTTTCGGCATACCGGCCCAGCAGCGAAAGCACCAGTCCGTTGTTGACAAAATAGAGGAACTGCTTTTTCCCTGCCCCCTCCGATGGTTTCTCCTGTAAAGTCTTCAGCGCCTTGTTAAGGTCGCCGCGCTCGAACACATCGTTGAAGGCAAGGTTGGACTGGTAGTAGGTGGCGCAGGATAACACGCCTGCGGCCGTGGCTACCATCAAAGACCCTATTACAGCCGACCGCTTCATGGCACGGATGCACTCAGTTCTTCACGTACTTCTTAATCTCCTCCTGGCCGTACCAAACGCGCTTGTTCGTCTCCATGTCGGTCAGAAACAAGGTGGTCACATAATTCACGACACGCTGCTTTTGATACGTGTCCGTCTCCGAAGTCATCTCGCCAAAGAGCATCAGGTTGGCCCCTGTCTCCTCGCCCCAACGGGCGACGGTACTTGCATTGGCAAAGTCGCGCTGGTTCACCCGCTCAACGCGAAGTTTATCCCGAAACGCGCCCGACTCCACCAGGTCAGCCACACCCGAGTTGAATATGGCCAACTCGATGCGCTTGATGTAGTTCTCGGTATCGATGTGCTCGCTGGTCCGGTTGCGCACGAGGCCCACAATGATGGCCGGCTTCTTCCCGAGCCCCTTGCTGTATTCTTTGAACTTGTCGCTGTTGAGTAAATTATTGATCATCGACGTGGCCACCTGGCGCGAGTCGGTATCGTTCCAGCGGCCGCTCAGGTCGATGGCCTCACCGGGGTCAACGCGCGTTACCGATCGCGCACAGGATCCAAGCAAGAGGGCGATAAAGAAAAGGTGGAGGGTTTTCATGGGTGAGCAATTCGTACAAAATCCCTGCCATAGGATGGGCTTAAAGGGCCTTTAGCTGCCGGATGACTTCTTTAGGCTGAGGCGAAGAGAAAACAAAGTTGCCGGCCACGAGAACATCCGCCCCCGCGTCGAGCAAAGGCTTGGCGTTTGCCTGGTTTACCCCGCCGTCGATTTCTATAAGTGCTTTTGAACCTGAGTCTGAAATAAGCTTCTTTAACTCCTTGATTTTCTGGTATGTACCTTCAATGAACTTCTGCCCTCCGAAGCCAGGGTTCACGCTCATAACACACACGAGGTCGATGTCGGCTATCACGTGCTGACGCGTGCTCACCGGGGTGTGGGGGTTAAGCGCCACGCCTGCCTTCACGCCCAATTGCTTGAGCTGCTGGATATTGCGGTGCAGGTGCGGGCAGGCTTCCACATGCACCGAAATGGTTGAGGCGCCTGCCTTTTGGAAGGCCTCAACAAAACGCTCCGGCTGCACAATCATCAGGTGAACGTCCAAGGGCTTTTTCGCATGCCGCTTGACCGCCTCAACCACAGGGAGCCCCATGGACAGATTGGGAACAAATACACCGTCCATGATGTCCACATGGATCCAGTCGCCCTCACTTTCGTTGATCATGGTGATCTCGCGCTGGAGATTGGCGAAATCGGAGGCGAGGATGGACGGAGCTACGATGGGCTTCATAAAAGGCGCCCAAAATTAGCCATTAAAGCTTAACAAACCGATAGGTAATGCGTTTACGGCCGGCCTGAATCCACACCACGTAAATGCCTGAACCCAGCGTCGATACATCCAGCGATGACGTGCTGTTGGACCAGGTGATCTCGGGCTGTTCGACATGCACCACCTCCTTTCCCATCATGTCCAGGATCACGATCTGGTCCACCTTCAGGCTTGGTCCGACCGTCATCCAAAGTGTTGAGGTAACAGGGTTTGGATAAACGGCCAATGTTTCCTTGCGCTCAGTGTAGTTCCTTACCGCCAGGTAATTGGGAATCCCGAACCCATATTGGTTATCCGGTGCCGAGGCGCGACTGGCCGAGTTCAGCAGATTGGCTACCAGGGCTGATGGATTTGTGCCCGGGTAGGACTGAATGAGGCCTGCAGCCAGGCTGGTCACCAGGGGCGCCGCGGCTGATGTCCCATTGACGGTTGTAATGGTTCCTGTTGGAGTAACCACGCTGACACCGGCACCCAACGCGACGACATCCGGTTTTATTCTGCCATCGGCAGCCGGACCTATTGAACTGAACGTAGCTTTCACTCCCGTGATAGTCACAGCGCCAACGGCCACTACCCCATCCGCATCAGCAGGCGGCGTGATCAATTGCCAGGGATTTGACCCTTCATTGCCTGCGCTCACTACGACCACGATACCACGTTCCATCGCGAATCGTGCCGCCCGCGTGACGACAGCGGTCTGACCGTCAAGCTGAGCGCTGGTGTAATCCATGGAGGGATCGTCAAACAGATTGTATCCCAGCGAAGATTGAATGATGTCCGCGCCGGCACTGTCGGCTTGTTCGGCAGCGAAGAGCCAGTTGTACTCTTCAATCCGGTACTCGCTCAACACATCTTCGGTGACGAATAACAAGTAGTCGGCTTTCGGAGCACCACCCTGAAAACCGGCTGACACCGCCGCCATGATGGAGAGTACATTCGTGCCGTGGTCGTCAAACTGGTAGACGTCGGTTGTATTGCTGATAAGATCCCGCGTCAGTTTGATCCGACCCTCATCGCGCAGTGACTGAAAGGGCGATACGGATTCCACTCCGGGAAAGCCACTGTCGAGGATGGCAATCATGATTCCTTCGCCCCGGTAACCGTCAGCATGCATGCTGTCCAACCCGACCATGTTCAACTGACCGTCGGTCGTGGCCATGGCGACCGAAGCCTGGCCGGTCCATCCTTTCCTCCCACCGAGTAACTTATGGTTGGGAGCCACGAATTCTGTTGAGATCACAAAAGGCAACGCCTGAATGGCCAGGAGCTGTGTTGAGGTTGCCTCCACCAGAGCGCCATTCATCCATCGGGTAGTGAAGAAAGCTTTCGCACCCGTTGCGCGAAGCTGCGTGACATACGACGGAACCACCGGCAGGTCCTCATTATTGACAGCAACCATCGCCTTGGCGCGCCGTTGCATGGCCTTGTCCGACAAAAAAGTTCCGGGCTGTGTCAGGCTGTGCGGTGTGCCGGCCTTGTCGGCGAAGAACACCATGTAGCGGTTGGTTTGAGCCAGAGTGGAAACGCTAAGCCCGGCAAGGAGTACAAGCGACCTAAGGAGTAGCCCCATACGATTTCAGGGTTTGCCGGGTGATCAATCCGTTCTCGACAACCTGCTGTCCAATGCAACTCCCCACCGTGCAATATTCGAGGCGGGTCACTTCCCGGTACACCAACCCGATGGCATTGGCGTACACGGACTTGCGCACGTCCTTGGCCACGATGGGATCGTCCTCATTATTCTCGACAATAGTTACGGTGTTGTTGTACGACAGGACGCCAGGGATTTCAAAAGCTTTCTGGAAGTCAGTTACTGCGTAGTTGTCGCAAGCGAAAGTACCATCTGCGCAGGGCTCGGTTCCGCCCAGGCTGTTCAGCGCATTGCCGTTCCATGATTTTCCATCCACAAGAGGAAACTGCAGCTTGACGAAAGGGGTATTCCCCTCCTGCTGAATCCACTGGAATTCGGATACCCGCGCCGACCACGTCTCCAAAGGTACATAGTCAGTAGCACCCTGATCACGCCTCGACCTCCGGATCACGTACGTCAATTCGCCACCGCTGGTGTACGAGTCGACTACCTCCAGTTTCAGGTCGCTGAGGGTGTTTACCTGTCCGCTGACCGGACTGATGGTCGTCTCCGTTATGGCATACTCCCAATACGAACCGACAGCGATGGGTGCATATTCATGACCGGTAACTTTGGGAGCCGTTTCATGCGATTGGCAGCCCACGAGCACAAGGATCACCAGAAAAAACGCGTAGACCTTCAGCACCGCAAAACTTATTTTACAAAGTTATTTTTTCTTTCCAATATTCGGGCCATGGAAGAACGTCCTCTCGTCTACGTGAACCGGATCACCAATCTCAGCGACGCGCGTTATTGCGCGGGCATGGGTGTCGACTTCCTTGGTTTCGTCATGGATCCGGCAGACCCTGACTATGTAAGCCCTGAACTTTACCACGACCTCATCGGCTGGGTTTCCGGCCCGGCCCGTGTGCTGGAAATAGGCGAGGCAATTTTCAATGAAGAGCAGGTGCAGCAACGCTATGCACCCGACTTCCTTCACATACCCTACAGTCGCCTGGGTGAATTTGCCAACACCCGATGGAAGTTGATGGTGGAGATACCTGTGAACCAATGGGCTCCCGGACTTCCGTCCAATCCCCAGCTTGCCTTCTGGATCCTTGCCGGACCAAGTAAGCCATCGCTGTCGAAGTCGGATGCTCCTTATTTTGTCAGCGGCCATTCTTTTGACGGTTCGGTGGCCTTGCACCTGCGGTCCTGCGGTGCGAGGGGAATCGTGCTCAGCGGCTCACAGGAATCGGCACCCGGTTTGAAAGATTATGACCACCTGTCGCAGGTGCTTGAAGAGTTGAACGGCTGATCAGTCGCCCGGGGCGAACTTCTTCATGAGACGCGCTACTGCCTTCTCCGCCACGTGCGTGTAGTTCACATCGACTACATCATCCGTATCGAGCCACTTTTCAATCCGGGCCAGGCTTTTCTTCCTGACCTTCTTAAGCACCGGTACACCGAGCTTTTTGAGCGCCACCGCATTGCACTGTTGTTCATACTGTCCTTTCATGGGCACCACCAACAGCTTCTTGCCCAGGTAAAGTACTTCGGCAGGCGTCTCAAACCCGGCGCCACACAATACGCCTGCGCTGGTGACCATGCTCTCGACAAAATCTTCACCGCTCACCGGGTAGACCGAGATTTTGCCCACATGGTACGGCTCGCGGGTGTGCTTGGAGAAGACGTGCCACCGCAAGCTGGGAAACTTCAGCAGCAGCTTCACCAGCTTCTTGTCATCGTAGGCCGGCAGGTAGACGGTATAGTGACCCTTGTTGCTGATGCTCGCGTCGGCCACCGCCGATCGGATCACGGGTGTGAATATGTTCTTGTCGTACTCATCAAAGTGGAAGCCGATGTAATTCTTCACCGGCGCGTAGGTACGGAGGAGCCATTCGCCGAAGGGGTCGTGGACGCGAGGCTTGGGCGTCTTCCTCGAGAGCAGGGCGCTTTGGTGACTCAGTCCCGCTATGGGAATGTCGCGCTTGCGTGCAGCCCACGCCGTAATCGGTTCAAAGTCGTTGACAATGAAATCGTACTTGTCTACCGGGAAACTCTTGATCTCCTTCATCACGTCGCGTGAACTGTTGCGCTGGAAGGTCTTGTAGAAATTGATGCCTCCGCTCTTACCAAAATAAAAGCTCAAGCCCTTGGACTTGTACTTCACGGGAAAGGGCAGCGATATTTCGGCCTGGGCTCCACTGACGAACAAATCCACCTGCCCGTATTTTCTAAGTTCAGGAATGATGTCCACAGCCCTGCTCAGGTGGCCGTTTCCTGTGCCTTGAATGGCGTAGAGAATTTTCATGACTTCCCGGGTTCGATGAATTGATCAACAAGGTCTTTAAATAGTTTGTCATTCGCCAACGCCTCCTTGAAGTGTTTGGATAGTTTGACGGACTGCGCGGCACCGTCATCAGCATACCGGTAAATCTTCCATGTGCCGTTATGATATTCAAGGGCGGTCAGGTTCTCCACCCAGTCGCCTGAGTTCAGGTACATGACCGTACCCTTTTGCGTCGCTACTTCACGCATCTCCGGGTGGTGGATGTGACCGCAGACCACGTATTGATACCCGCGCGCGATGGCAATCTCCGCCGCCGTCTGTTCAAAGTTGTTAATGAACTTCACCGCCTGCTTCACGCTATCTTTTACCCGCTTGGAAAGGGATATCTTCTCGCGGCCAAAAAGTTTCAACACCCAGTTGACAAACGTGTTGATGAGGATCAACATGTCGTAGCCAACGGCACCCAATTTCGCCAGCCATTTGGAGTGCTGCATGGTCACGTCAAATACATCGCCGTGGAAGAACCAGGCTTTTTGCCCATTCAGCGAAACCACCTTCTTATTTTGAATTTCGAAGGAGCCCAGGCGGAACCCGGCAAACTTCCTGAGCATTTCATCGTGGTTGCCGGTCAGGTAGATCACTTTGGCTCCCTTCGCGATGCGACCCGTAATGTATTTGACCACCTGCATGTGCGACGGGGGCCAGTAGCGTTTGCTAAACTGCCACATGTCGATGATGTCGCCATTGAGAATCAGCGTCTTCGGGCTGACGGTCTTGAGGTATTGCAGCAATTCCCTTGCGTGGCACCCGTATGTGCCCAGGTGAATGTCGGAGAGAACGAGCAGGTCGACGTCGCGTTTTTGCTTGCTCAAAAGGAGACTGCTTTACCCGCAAAGGTACGGCAGAATTGAAGGACGGCGGCGACCCGCCTGTTATGAAAATGTTACGAACCCCCGGTCGGTTCAAACTGAAAGCGCAGGTATTTGATGGTTTCCCCCTTGCCGGCAAACATCTCCTCGTAGCGGGTGCGTATGTCGTAGCACTCATCGCGCAGGTCTGACTGATAGACATCTTGTGTATACCTGAGCCCGGCAATATCCCGGTGTTCCGCCAGCGTCTCGAGGGTATAGGCAAACAGGCCGGTGTTGTCAGTTTTCAGCCTGAACACACCCCCGGGGCGCAGGATGCGTTTGTACATCTCCAAAAACCTTGGACTGGTAAGCCGTCGTTTGATGTCGCGCTTTCGCGGTCGAGGATCGGGGAACGTCAGCCAGATTTCATCCACTTCGCCCGGCGCAAAAAAGCTTTCGATGTTCAGGATGTTGGTCCTCAGGAAGCCGATATTGACCAAGCCTTGCTCAACCGCCAGGGTACTCCCCTTCCAGATGCGGTCGCCTTTGATATCCACCCCGATGTAATTGCGGTCAGGGAAACGCGAGGCCAGCGATACTGAGTATTCACCGCGCCCGCAGGCAAGCTCAACCGTAATCGGGTTTGGCTTCGGAAAATACCGTTCATTCCAGTGCCCTTTGATACCGGTAAACAGTTCCTTCCCGGGCTCAATGACATTGGCCCGTTCGGAGATCACTTTAAATCGGAAGGTCTTATTCTTCAAGGAGCTACCCGTGAGAGATGTTGCCTATCGGCAAAACGGTCACAAATATAATGCGCGGAAGAATTGGCAACGAATGACTATTCCAGTCGCACCCAACGCAAGGCGAGTCCGTGCGTCTTCTTCGCCTCCGCATCATCCATGCCCGGGCCGATAGAGATCTGGAGGGACTCAACCAAGGCGGGGTCGAACTTCGCCACCGTGGAAGGCTCGAAAAAATACGGCAGGAACGTCGGGTACGGTCGTGGCAGGGTGACGATGGGAACGGGTTTCAGGTCAGTCAACGAAAGGGTATACTCCCTTTGGTTGGGTTCAACCATCACCGTCGCTCCATAGGCAGAGCCATTGGACATGATCAGCGCCACCTGTGCCGGGAATGCGCGTTCCTCCAGTGAGCGGGCACTCAAAACAAGCTTCTTCCGGGAAGGCAATTCCTGCATTCGTCCCGCCATCTTCTTTCCAAAGTAGTAGCGCATGGAATAGTCTTCCACCGGCGCGGCCTTGACATTCTCGGGGTCTGCGGTGGCCAGGCGCTGAAGTGAAACCTGTAGTTCCGCCTTGCCGGGAACTTCAATGGGGACCGGTCCGCTGCCGGGCACCCAGGGCCGCGACATCTCCCTGGAGTCCGCGCCAGCCTCAAAGATGTACAACGGAGTAGCTTTGGGCGCAATGCGAACTTCATAAGGTCCATGGCCGGCAAAGTCCCAATCTCCGGGACCCGAGGCATCGTCTGCCGGGAACGTTCGGCGCTCGTCACCATGGCGAACCACGATGTAGTACCGAAGGAACCCTTTGGCAGCGCTGAGCATGGCCTGATAAGTGTAACCCCGAACTTTGGTCATGGGCACAACCTCCATCCTTCTGCCTGTGCCTACGGAATGTATCTCGACGGCCGTCGGCGCTTCTTTGCTGATTACGGTGGCCTCAATAGAAGCCATTGTTCCTTCAAGCACCTCCGTCAACGGATGATGGAGTACCGAGGTGCGGGTTACCGTTGCCGGAGGAGCAACAAATTCTCCCATCCTTGCATTTCCCCACTTGTCGTCGGGGTTGATGGTAACCGCGGTTCCCGATTTCGCAATCACATAGGTACCCGGGCTGATCGCAAAGCCACCATCTGTAGTAGTTGTGGTGTACGCATTGCCCGCATTGATTCCGCTCACCTTGAATGAGGTCCCCAAGTCGGGGACATTGCACTTCATCGGCCAGCTTCTCCAGTTGATAACCGCCACCTGCTTTCTTGGGCTCGCGGGTGAAAACGGATCTTTGATCCAGAGGGCATCCGGCAGTACTTCAAGCCGCCAGACGCCGGGCCGCACTTTGTCCAGGAAGTAGGCGCCGTTCCCTTCGTACGACACCAGCGGGGAGTCACCCGATCCTGCGATATGCTCCACGGATGCGGGCGCAGGCGGAGGTGTTGCGGTTGTGTTGGTGTGGTAGTACTCCTTCTCGGTTATCAGCTCAGCCAGGTCCTGCTCATAGCTTACCCGAAACGAACCAAACCGGGTGTTGGCCGGATAACCTCCATAGTTCTCGTTCATGGGCACGCGATGAAATACCTGCGAGGCAATCATCAGGCTCAACGCTTTTTGCGGAGCATAGGCCAGGTTCATGTAATGGGTTCCGTATTCGGTATTCACGTCGGCCATATACGTCGGATCATAGGCAAAGTGGGTGGCGATCTGGATGCCCGCTTCGCGGAAACTGCGCGCCATCGCCGGGTAGATGTAGGAACGCCCCACGTCGGCCGCATCAAATTCATACACAATCTTGGCCATGCGCTGGTAGGAAGGCGAGGTCGCGAAAGGAATGGAATAACGGTCAACGTTGGGAAGCAAATTCCCTCCCAGCTCATGACCGGAGCCAAGCCCTGTGGGGTACCACTGAAAAGTACCTCCCTGGATCTTTGAGGCGGCATACGCTTCGGCCAGCTGAATGCTGTGGCTGATGTTGTAGAAGATCGGCTTCTTGCACCCGGTGCTGCGCATGGCCGCTACCATGCCGTTGATGAACGATGTTACCGTCGACGCATCCTGCCGGTGGTGGGGTTCGTTGCTGACTTCAAAGGCGATGATGGCCGGCTCATCCTTGTAAGCCTTGTTTGTGTAGGGATTGACATGATTGAGGAACGCCGCCAGGTAGGTCTGCTGGGCTTTGATGGCATCGGGGTCTGTGAGGCAGGCATCCTTGCCGTACTTCGAGGAGAATCCCGGTGTCTTTTCATCGGGTTCCGGCCAGCCGTTGCCCCAGAAGGCAATAGGCGTGAGCATGAACCTGATGCCCCGCTCCTTCATGCGCGAAAGGGCATAGTCGAACAAACGCAGGTGATCGTTTTCAAGCAGGTTGCCAAGCGTGTCACTGATCTCGGTATCCCACACATGCACGCGGAACAGATCGAATCCCAGCCGACTGAAGTGATAGATGTCGTCGTCGATGGCTTTCTCAAGGGGAACATTGCGCTGTTTGGCCTGCCGGTAGGCATGGGCGAACATCGCCGTGTAGTTGACGCCAAAGCCCTTGACTTCCTCATTCGTCTTGCCCCACCGCATCACGCCGCGCTTGTCGACATACACATCTTCCGAAGATTGACCCGACGACGGGACCGTCGCGAACAGGAACAACGCAACACCAAGAATTACTTTCGTCATCGATCGCGTTTTAACCAAAGGTAAGGAATTTCATCCCTGCGGTTACTCCATCACAAACACGCGCGCGTCCGGAACGTGAAGATTAAAGTAACCGTACCCCCCTTTCACATTGGTCGGGAAATTCAGCGGTTCGGATGCAAAGCCGGCCAGGCTGTACCGGCTGTCATTTCTCACCTTGAGGTAGTGGTAATAGGCTTCACTGATGTTGGCCATCGTAACCAGCACGCTGTCGCCCCGGGAGTAGTCCTGGAAGATGACATTGAAGCTTTCCTCAAACCGCTGACCGTTGAAACTACTGTCGCGCACCAGGCGGGTGAAGACGCGGGGGTTCAGGTAACGATCGACCGGGGTGGCCGCCGAGATTTTCTGCACATTGATCATATACCAGTTTGGATCCGGAGGGTCCTGCAGGGAGTAAGTCACGTTGGCGAGTGAATCATAGCCGGTGAGGTAAAGTTTGGCCGAGGCGGACTGAAAGGGAATATATGCCGGCGCAGTCTCAGTGGCAGTCACTTCTCCCCAGCGCACGCTGCGAACGCGAAGCGTGTACACCTTGCCGGGTTCGATCACGCCCCCGGCACCCGTATAGACCCCGTACAGTTGATGAACCAGGGTGTCGACCTGATTTTCATGTTCCAGGGTGACGACCGCATCATCGACAGCAATTTCCCTCATCAGCGGCTCAAGTTCTGAGCCCCAACCGGCATCCAACGCACCGATGCTCCGGGTCACCAGCACGGTGAGTCGCTGGTCCGGCAGCACCTGGGACGCGATGACCAGCTTCACCGGCAGCGTCGGAATGTTGGTCACTTCCAGCGGGTCGGGAATACAGCTACCCAGGACTACCATCAGTAATCCCAGCAAGGCTTTTCCCAAGTTGACGATATGCCTAGAACGAAAACCCATAACTGACAAAAGGTAAAAATCCAAAAACGCCAGGCTGCTCATACCGGAAGGTGCCGTCACCATTGGAGACAATCGCGATGGCTACGGGAGTTGCCCGGTTATAGACATTATACACACCAAAGAACCATTCACCCTGGAAACGCTTTCCGGGCCGTGATGGCTTGAACTTCAAACCCAGGTCCAGGCGGTGGGTATCGGCCAACTTCACCGAATTAATCGGCGCATACACCGGGATGATGCTCGCGCCCAGCAAGGTGGGCGAGGGAACCACATACTTGCCGATGATGGGTGTGAAGCGTGAACCGGAAATAAACTCCCAAACGGCAGAGAACGACCACCGCCTCGCAAACTGGTAATTGGCGACCACGGCGATGTTGTGCCTTCGATCATACCGCGCATAGAACCAGTCGCCGGCATTGATCTCATCGAAGCGGCGCTCCGACCACGACAGCGTATAGCTGATCCAGCCGGTCAGGCGGCCGCTCTCCTTCTTGATCAGTGTTTCCATACCGTACGATCGCCCCTTGCCCTGGATCAGTTGCGCCTCAAAATCGCGGTTGACAAACAGGTTCGTACCCTCCTTGTAGCCGATGAGGTTGTCCATGGTCTTGAAGTAGCCTTCCACACTTATAAATACACTTGACCGGGGAAGATATTTCTGGACTGCCAGCGACCATTGGTCGGCACGCTGCGGTTGCACATTGTTTGTGACCGGGTACCAGATGTCTGTCGGAAACGCCACCGCAGCACTGGACACGCGATGCAGGTATTGGGCCATGCGCGAATAGCTCGCCTTAACGGTGGTTTGATCGTCGACCGCAAAGCGTACGGAAAGGCGCGGCTCGGGATTGATGTACTGCTTGTTGCTCACCCAGGCCGATGACACCCGCAGGCCGGCGCTCCATCGCCACCGCGACAACCAGTTGCCGTCCACTTGCGAGAACAGGCTTCCCTCCCACGCGCGCTGTGCTGAAGTCGTGCTGCTCTTGAGCAAGTCGGAAATTTCCCCGCTTGTCGTGATCACGTTGGGACTCACCTGATGCCGCACCAGGTCCACGCCGGCCGAGAAGGACAATTGCTTCAGGCTGTCGGTGGAAATCATCCACTTCCCGCCCAGGTCCTCGATGTCCGAGCTCGTGTACAGCTTGCTGTCTTCAAATTGGTTGTCGATGGTGTAGTGGAATTTCGAGCGATACAACAACATGGACGACGACCACGCGGGTGAAAATCTCCGGTTCCAGCGAAGGGTCTGTGTGCTATTGCCGATGGTGAAGTTGCTTGACGTGTTTTGAAGGCGGTTCGAGGTACTCGCCCCCGGAATGAAGTTGAGCACGTCATCGCCAGAGTAGTGGCCAAATTCCAACTGATCATTTCCGGAAAGACGAAAGTCCACCCGGGCATTAAGGTCATAGAAATGGTAAGGCAGTTGTTGCCCCAACAGGCGCACCACCTGATCGACGTACGTGCGCCGGCCGGCGATTGACACGCTGAGCTTGTCTTTCACCAGCGGCTGCTGCACCATAAGCCGCGAGGCCAATATGCCCACGTTGCCTTTCACCTGTGTCCGGTCGCTAAAGGCCGGCCGGGTGTGCACATCCAGGATGGAAGAAAGTCGCCCGCCATAGGAGGCCGGAAAAGCGCCGTTCATCGACTCAACACTCGAAAGCACATCGGGGTTGAATACCGAAAGAAATCCGAACAGGTGACCCGTGTTGTAGACAGGGGCGCCGTCCAACAGCACAAGGTTCTGATCGGCGGCGCCTCCGCGGACGAAGATATCCGTGCTTCCCTCGACGCCTTTCGACACGCCGGGGAGCAACTGAATGGTCTTCAGGAGATCCGCTTCACCACCCAGCACCGGGATGGCATTGATCTCGCTGCCCGAAAGGGTGACGCTGCTCATCCGCGTTGTCTGCAGCTGATCCGATTGCCGGAAGCGCGCGGTGGTGACAACCACCTCGTCCAGTTGCTCGACCTTCGGCATCAGCGTAAAGATGATTGTCGTATCGCGACGGAGCAGGATGCTGCGGCGCAGTGACGTATAGCCGGTAAACGATATCTCGAATGTCACGGGTCCTGCCTTCCGGGACAACTGGAATGTTCCTTCCCCATCGGTGGCCTTCACTCCTTCTTCTCCGTCGACGGTTACGTGCGCCGCGCCGAGGGGCTGACCGGATCCGGAGATAACCGAGCCCGTCACGCGCACCTCCTGCCCCGCTGCGGTCAGCGAAGTCAACAGCCCCCACAAAAGGATCAAACGCCACATCAGAGATTTTCCAGTTCTGCCACTACAAACGTGCTCCCGCCAACAAAAATGATGTCATCCCTTCCTGCCGCACTCGTGGCCTTTGCCAGAGCCTTGTTCACGTCGGGGATCACTTCACCCCGCAGGCCGAACCGCGAAGCCTCTTCGGCAAGGACCTTGGCGTCCAGCGCTCGGGGCAACGATGCCTGACAGAAATAGTAAACAGCGTCGTCCGGCAAAAGGTTGAGAATCTTCGATCGTTCTTTGTCATTGACCATCCCGAACACCACGTGCAGCTTCCGGTGCGGCAGGGATGCCAGCTGGCCCATAACCTCACGGATGCCGGATTCGTTGTGACCGGTATCGCAAATCGTGAGCGGGCGTTCCTGCAGAATCTGCCAACGGCC
>JAYRNL010000005.1:0-7840 GCA_041912235.1 Cyclobacteriaceae bacterium | reverse complement strand
GGGCTTCCGGTTTCAAGGCCATGGCACGGAACTCCTCCACAAACTTCATGTCGAGCATGCCGCGGAGGTCGTCGTACGAGAGCGGAAGGATCTTTTGTATGGAATGCGACGTCCGAAAGCCGTCAAAAAAATGGAGGAAAGGGATTTTGGCTTCGAGGGTGGTCAGGTGGGCGATGACAGCAAAGTCCTGGGCTTCCTGCACGTTGGCCGAGGCGAGCATGGCAAATCCGGTGCCGCGGGTAGCCATCACGTCGGAGTGGTCGCCGAAGATGGACAGTGCCTGGCAGGCCAGCGAGCGGGCTGAAACGTGAAAGACCGTCGGGATCATTTCGCCGGCGATCTTGAACATGTTGGGAACCATCAGCATCAGTCCCTGGGAAGCTGTGAACGTGGTGGACATGGCCCCTCCGGTGAGCGAACCGTGAACAGCACCGGCGGCTCCGCCTTCCGACTGCATCTGTACCACGTCGACGCGCTCTCCGAAAATATTTTTGCGGCCTTCCGTGGCCCATCCGTCGGCGCGTTCGCCCATGTCGGATGAAGGCGTAATGGGGTAAATGGCGGCGACTTCCGAGAATCCGTAAGCGATATTGGCTACCGCGGTGTTGCCGTCGGTATTGATAAACTGGGTCTTCATGGCTGAGGTTTGATGACCCAAATTGGCCGTTTCAGCCGCCAGACCCGATGTCTTAGGTCACGGGGGACACTGATTTAAGTCAGGGAGCGAGCTGCATCTCCGGTTTTGACCGGTCAAGAGTGGCGGCGCCAGACAAGAAATGAGGAACTCAAGACAACCAGCATGAAGGCTCCTGCAACCCACGCAATGAGTGGATAGTCTACTTGCCTTTTGAGCAGGATGCCCAAGAAAGCCCACCCTGCTGACAACCCCAGGTAAGGGTTTTTAAGGGTGTACATGGCAGCAGTTACCACCGCGGTGGCCACGCCGATCATGCTCACGGTCCAAAATGAATCGGACAACCCGAATCCACTCCACCGGATGGCCACCAGCAAGGCCGTCACATTCGCCACCGTCGCCACGCAAATCCAACCCAGGTAAACCCCGAAGGTCAAACGGGTAAGGGAATCCCCACTGCCTATGATTCGCTGGTTGATCGATACCAGGCTGTGCAGCAAGAGCAGCATGATCACCACGGAAGCGACCAGCCATTCATAATGCCAGGCAAAAATCCATCCGGCATTGAGTATGCAACTCCAAGCGAACCACCAGCCAGCAGCGTCCCTCAGCGCATTTTCTTTCCTGATCGCCCCGGCCGCTATCACGGCCAGCAACAGCAGATAAATCACCCCCCAGATGGCAAACGTAAGCCCTGTGGGGACAAACAAGTTGACGTATTGATCAGAAAGTTCGCCGGTATTCTTTCCGTTGAGTGGCAGCGCATTGGCCAGGTAGTTGACAACAAGCACAGCTAGAAGCCCGAGAATATTGATCAGCTTGCGAATCATGGTTCAAATCTCCTTTCTATGGTAACCCTCTGGGATTAACATGCCATTCCTTCAGTTTGTTTACACATCCTATTTTTCGTCCAGGATTCATTTGCCGGCCTGAAAAAATTCATCGATGGTCTGCTGGATGCTTACCCTGCGACTGATGTGGCCCACGCTGTTTTCCATTCCCAGCTTCCTCAACAGGTCGCGAACGTTGGACAGGGCATTGACAATTCTTAGCGATACGCCCCGGTCGGCCAGCCCATGCTGAAGCTTTAGCAGCATGGAAGATCCGGAAACGTCCACCGTGGGACATGCGCTCAGGTCGAGTACCAGCAGTCTCGTATCTTCAGACTGTGCGACGAGGTGCATGATCCGGTCGAATACAAACTGTTGATTGAAGTAAAATATCGATGACTCCACTCTGATGATCCGTGTGTTCGGAATGATTTCGTTGTCGGGGTGCCGCTCGAGGTCGGAATACTGCCACGTTCCCGGGACACGCCCGAGGACGGCCACCACGGGAGTTGAACTCGCCGCAATAAGCACCAGCAGCGAGGCTACCGCCGTTAGCAAAACGCCTTTGAGGATGCCAAAAACCAGTACCGCCAATACGGCAAGCATGGCGATGAAGAACTCCTTCCTGCTCAGTAGGTACACCTTACGCAACTCCTTCACCTTGATCAAGCCGGAGATGGCATCCAGTACAACGACAGCCAGTATCACCTCCGGCAGGTTGCGGAGCAGGCCGGTGAAGAACAACAGCAGCACGCAGAGCGTAACAGCGCACAGGATGAGCGCCATCGGCGTCTTCGCCCCTGCCTTATCGTTGACCGTTGATTGCGACATGCCGCCCGACACCGGGTATCCGCTGAAGAATGCCGCGCCAAAATTGGCGGCGCCCAGCGAAAGCAGTTCCTGCCGCGGATCTACTTCATACCCGTTCTTATCGGCAAATGTCCGGGCGACGGCCATCGTCTCGATGTAGGCCATCAGGAAGACACCCAGCGCCAGACCCAGGATTCCATCCACATCAACCATTCGCAACGACGGCCTTCCAAACGAAGGAAGACCAGAAGGGATCTCGCCCGTCAGGTGGAGTTGGCCAAAGTACTCAGGGAAGAACGTGATTACGGCAATAGAGAGGATGACCACAACCAGCGACACCGGCCTGCCGGGCAGGAAATGGTTTCCAACGACCAACAAGATGAGCGCCGTCACTCCAAAGATCAGTGTGAATGAATGGGTCTCCGGCAAGTGCATGACGAGCGTAATCACTCGCTCAAAGAAGTTGTGGCCTCCACCTTCTACGCCGAATAGTTTTGGCAGCTGCGTGGCAGCGATGCTGAGGGCCGCACCGGCTTTGAAGCCGAGAAGGATGTTTTCACTGATGAAGTTTACCAGCGTACTCAGCTTCAATAAATAGGCGATAACACAAAGCATGAAGACAGCCAGCGCCGTCAGTGAAGCGATCGCTGCCCATCGTTCCAGGTCTCCGCCCGACATGACGGCCACGGTTGTTCCGACCATGAGCGAGATGGCTGAAGTCGGTCCGACGGCCACCTGACGCGCTTGCGTGAGCAGGGCAAAAAACAGACAGCCGGCTATGCAGCAGTAAATGCCGTATTGCGATGGGACGCCCGCGAGCGAAGCATAGGCCATGCTTTCGGGCAACACAAAGGAGGCGAGGGTAATCCCAGCCACCACATCCCACCGTGCCGTCGTGAGGTTGTACGATCGGATCCAGGTGGCAATTGGAAATACCCGTGTTAACGCTTGCCGCATTCTCGTGTCTGTTAGTTCTTAGGCTTTGATCCTAAGGTAGTTTCAAGGGTTGATAGAAAAGAAGACATTCGTCAGGCTAGGCAACAAACGCCAGCGCAATCTGGAGTTTATCGACCTCGGTAAGGCGCTCAGGCTGGAGTATTTTCTCCTCAAAGGGCAGCCAGGCTCCGGAGACGGGGTCATAATACGTTACGGAGTCGCGGCCGAGAAATAGCTTGTAATTCATTTTTGGTTTTCCCGCGACAACGTAGCCCGGGTAGTAATAAAGGTATCCATGTGAACGCAGGTGGTCCAACGTAAGGAGGATCATATACCGGCCCAGGCTGGTGCGGCGGTAGTCCGGATCAAAGAAATGGAGAATGGACGATCCGGCCGTCAAGCCCAGGTCAAAGTATCCTCCCGCGATGAGTCGCGCCCCGTCATAAATGGAGATAGCTTTTGTCGAGAAAATGCTCTTCCGGTCTTCCTCGTCGTCAAAAAGGGCATGCTCGATGGAGTTTGCTCCTTCAAAGTCGATCGATTCACGATAGCGGGCATAAAGGGCAGCGTGTTCCGGGCCAATGCTTCCCAGGTCGTCGATCAACACCTTGAATGTTGCGTTCAGTCGCCGGATTCTCCGATGCGAGCTGCGTTCAATTACCTTCATCACCTCATAGCGGAGCCAGTGCACCCGGAAGAAGTCATTGTCGGTGAACAGGTGTGTAGTCGTAAAGATTTCCTGATGCATGCGAAACCACCCAGAAGCGAGCCGCCTGTCCAGTTCCGCGGGAGCAAGACGCTCCGGGCGTTCAATGTGGTGGTACGCTATCATGAGCAAGGATCAGCAGGTCTTCAAAGATAAAATGAAGACTGCTAAACGCGAAGCCAGGAAGATGCGGTCAGGGTATGGTGTCCGGAGAGAGCGGACTGGGGATGTCGTTGTTCTGTTTGCCGCCTCCTCCAAGTACGACGATAGCGCCTCCGACTACCGCCACCCCGGCAGCCTTCAATGCGAGTGGCACCTTGCGGGCGACGGAGAAAAGGGGGCTTATGACCACATCGTCCTTGTTCTTGCTGTCGGAAATACGGAAGTAGTAGCCACCACCCGGTTTCACGTTGGTTGAAACGGTGAACTCATACTGTTTCACATTGGGAACGGCCGGGTAGGATTCAATCTTCTCATCGCCGCGATAGAGCTCAAAGTTCAGAATGGCCTGTGAGGATCCACCCGACCACGATACATGCGTCGCCTTTCCTCGCTTGAAGTTCTTTTGCAGCTCATCGAGTTTGATGAATGGAATGTAGATTCGTCCACGCACTTCCAGCGACACCTTGCCTTCGAAATCGGCGCCCAGCTCCTCCTTGGCATTCCATACGATCTTCTTATTGATTCCAGGATGGACCTCAAGACCATGATCGCCCGAAACCTTGGTGAGGCTCGAAATGAAATTGTCCCTCGAAGAAAATAAGCTGATCGTATAGGTGTTCGATGGGTTGCTATCAACCAGGTCATAGTAGATGTTCAGGCGGTCCCCCTCCAGTTCCACGCCTTTGATGTCAAAGCGCTGAGCCAGTATGGGCGGCGCAGCAAGAAGGAGCATAAGGAGGAATCGATATTTCATAGCGCGTTTCAGTTCTTGAGCACAAAGACAAAATCACTTCCATTCTTGTCGTCGCCAAATCCGCCGGAACGAGGTTCAGGAACCAGTTTTTCGACATAGGTTCGCAGCTCGTTTAGGGTAAGGATTCGGTCGGGGCCTCCACCGTCGTTCAACGCTTGCAGCAGCCTCAGCGTGAAAGGCGAATGCTTGCCCGGTATACCATCGCTCACATATTCTTTGCCTCCGGAGGTCAGGTACTTCCGTGTCTTCGTGCTGAGTTTACGAACCAGGAACTGGGCATCCGAGGTTTCCGACTCATCGAGGTTTCTTGACCGGGCGACCACGGGGTCAAAGGTCCCGCCAAAACAGACGTCCATCACCAGGAAGATGTGTTCGGAGGGAATATTGTCGATCAGCGAGCGCAGGCGCACGTGTGAAATGTAGCTGTTCTTGGCGGGGTCAACCTTCAGGCTATTCCTCGCCACCACATACCCTTCATTGAACGTTTCATCAAAATAACCATGCCCGGCGAAAAAGATAATCAATTGATCCTGCGGCTTGAACTTACGGCCTGTGTATTCCCTTATCTTAATACCCACTTCATCCTGCGACGGGTTTTCAACCACTTCGGTAAGGAACCCATATCTTTTCTTGAGCACGTCGGCCACGCTGTGTGCATCCTCGATCGGGTTCACCAGGTCGTCCCAGTTATCGTATTTATCCGTGGCGAAGAAAAGTGCGTAATCTTTCCTGTCGATCGAAACGGCATCAGCGATGGCGTCCATGCCGACAAGAATGGTGCGGGTACTTCCCACTTTTCCACCCTTGATGTTCTCCGCAATAATTTCAATGTAGTTCATGCCTTCCAGCAGGGTCATGGGTTGTTTGATGGGTTGGTTGTTGACATTCACAATTTCCACCACCTTCTGCATGGGGGCGCTTTTACCATCGCTCAGCGAGATGGTGAGCGACTTCAGGGGCACGTCCGACTGAACGGATGCTTCAATGACCACTTTGTTGCCTGTGCTGTTGGTATTTTCCAGGGACGGATTTGTCCATTTGACAAAAGGAAGGCCTGTGGTGGGACCGGCCGGGTTTTTGAAATTCAGGTAGATGTCATCCGTCTTGGACGTAAAACTTTGGCCTCGAACCTGCGGCAGTGCAAGCGCGAGCATACTGATCAGGACCACGATGTTTTTCATACCCTCCTTGTTCAGTTTCTCCTTCTTATGATTCGACCCTGGCTTACCGATCCATCGCTGAAACGAATCCGGTAAACGTATAATCCATCGGGAATATCTTCGCCGCCGGCCTGGGTTGGGTCCCAGGATAGCGTATGAATGCCTGCCTCCAACTTATCCGTGGTCAGTACGCCTATCCGTCTGCCCATCAGGTCAAACACACCGAATTCCACGTCCGTCGCATTGCCATGAATGATAACAGGAATGGATACCGATCTGCTGAAGGGGTTAGGATACGGAAGCCCAACTCCCGTAAAGCCTGGCTGAAGATCGCCAGCGGTGCGGGCATACAAGATCTTCAACTCCCGGACTGAGCGGTTGGTCATCGAATACTGATTGTGCTCCCGCATATTAACGATGACCTGATTTTCAGGATCAAACAGGATCAACTGCGCATCGTTGCTTCCGAACCTTGTATTATCCCATGAAAGCGTAATCTCCGGCGCATCCCAGTTCGACTCGACCCGTAGGTTCCAGGTATAGGAAGAAGCGGTGGTCGCCACATCCCGCATGAACCGGGTCCAGGAGTTTTCCGGGTGATATCCATTAAGTTCCAGGTAGTTGACAAAACGAGGAAGAGAGAGTTCATCCTGAAGGTCGAGGGAATTGGAAGCGGTGGGACTCATGCCAATGCCGCTGATGTCATTGACCGCTGCGCCCTGTATTACTTTTATGGGAAGGTACCAGCGTTCTGCCGCCAGGTCAGGGGTCGGCGGCGCTTCTGTCATGACTCTTCCCGTTCCCCGTGCGACCACTACCGGAATGCTGATCGTCGTAGCCCCGGTGCTGCGAACAAAGCCACCACCCCAGGCCTTCAGGTTGTCACTCTGATCAAATTTTACCGAAGGGTTGTAAACATATAAGGGTCCGATAGTAGCAGCCGGGTTGCGCGCCTGTATATCGGCCCATGAAATATTGAAGGGGAACGGGTTACCAATCTGGTTCCATCCATCTTCCAGTGACATGACAAAATCTGAATTTTGGTTGGCGGGAATCACGCTTCCCGATATCTGAAGGTCGATGGGCTCAACGGAATTGATCCAGTAACCCTTGCCCTTTTCAATCCGAAGGAGGCCTTCGGGATAATCAACATTCTTCTTGCTCTGGTACCTGACCAGCCGCCATTTCTCTTTGCTGTTACCCTGGAACTGGGCAATGACTGAGGCGAACACATCCTGAATCAGGTTGTTAGCACCTAAATCGATGGGAATAGAGAAGATCCGATAATTCTCCATCTTTCCCCCGGCGGATAGGTTGGGGATTGCCTGGTTGACGGCCGACTGATACACATAGCCTTTGGCGCTTGTGCTCTTAAGGCCCACAAAATCCGTTACTTCAAAATAGTATTCCATTCCAAGTTCGTCCAGGAAAGTACTTTGCACGTCGGCAACGTAATTGCCGGATGCCACTTGTACCCCTGGCTCTGCAGTATGCGCGCCCGGGTCGCTGATCTTGCGGTGGTAGAAGACAATCGTCTTTGGATCCGTTCCCTTGTCAACCGTTGCACTGACGGAGGTAGTGGTGGCCGTAGTACCCAGGGTTACCGTTGGTGCAGGGTCCCCTGTTCCATCCGACTTCAAGGTTTGTGTAAACTTGATGTTCGAGTCATTGGATGATCCGCTACTATTCGCGGCACGAAGGACTACCTGATAGTTTGTTTGTGGCGTTAACCCAATGACATTATGGAAGGTCCCCGATACGGCTTTGTTCTGATATCCGCTCACAAACACGGGGGTACCTGTTATGTTGTATACATCCAGAAAATAGCCGGTCGCTCCTTCTACAGTT
>JAYRNL010000004.1:0-26295 GCA_041912235.1 Cyclobacteriaceae bacterium | reverse complement strand
GTTCTGTTTGGGACTATCACCTTCATCCTGCGGAATTCAATGACTGGCTACTTCACATTGAATCGGCCGGAATTCCCTGTTGGAATTCGATCGCCACTATCCGGTGGAACCATCACAAATTTTATCTGCATGACCTTCAACAACGCGGGGTTGATATCGTGCCAACACTGTTTATGAGCAAAGGCGGGGATGTCACAAGTCAATTGGGAGAATCAGGGTGGAAAAAGGTAGTTATCAAGCCGGCCGTTTCAGCGAGCGGTTACCGGACTCAGACCGCCACCCTGGAAAGCCCGGAGGCGACTTCCCTTTTGAAAGAGGCTTCGGCCTTCGGCGATTTTCTGGTTCAACCTTTCATGAACGAAATAAGCCAATCCGGTGAAGTCTCGCTTATATTCTTCAACCACCACTTTTCCCATGCGGTGCTTAAGCGACCCCGCGACGGCGAGTTCCGTGTGCAGGTTGAGCACGGCGGACATCAAGTGCCTTACCATCCCAACGAACGACTCATTCAGCAGGCAGGGAACGCCATTAAAAAATGTGATTTTGAATTGCTGTATGCTCGGGTGGATGGTATCATTAAAGACGGAAAGTTTTTCCTGATGGAATTGGAGCTCATCGAGCCCGATCTTTTTCTTTCTACCCGGGATGGAGCGGGCCACACATTTGTCACAGCCTTGACAGAACGAACACCCAACGCCTGATTACTACAAGATGGAAAGGCTTGATCTCCTGATAGGCACGAAAACTGGGAACCCTCAAGCCTTGGGCATCATCCGGATTCTTTCTCCACTCAGTGTGTAGTACTCGCCCATCACATCGGCGGTCATACACGAGTGAACAGGCAGAATTCCCAATAGATCACCGGGATGGAAGGACTGACATTCTTCGGCCGTGGCGCGAATGATCCCATGCTCCTGTGACAGGGATTTTACCATCATCGAAGTAGCCGGAAGTTGCCATCCGCTGCCGGTCATTCGAACCACCTGCCCGTAAATCATGGAGCCATCTTCCTGCCTGAGAAAGTCCTTTGCCAGGTGAACGCCACCACCATGCACTACGATCTCTCCCCTTGAGGGGTACGTGGCAACCACCGGGCAGGCCAATGCAATCGCGATCTGGTCGTCGGAACATGAACCAATTCCACGTTGCATGATGTCATAAAAGACAAAGTTACCCGGGCGAATCTCCTGGACATCGCTGAAGTCGGTGGCCATACTGCACGTGGGTGTATCCCCCACCGACAACACCAGGTCCGGGTATTTGGCCCGTAAGCGGACACCCGCCTTCTTCATGAGTTGCGTAGTTTGTTGGTGGACCGTAAGTATTTCAATTCCCGACCGACACGCATAGCTATGACCCGCGTGCGTCAGCAGCCCTGCAAACTCCAGCAACGGCGATGATTCAATTACCTGGAGGATTTCTTCCATCAATTGACTGTCTGAGACGTCGACGCCGGTACGGTGGTAACCGCAATCCATTTCCACAAAGCAGTTCACCGTATGTTTCAGGTCAGCCAGCAGGGATTTCAGTCCATCCGCGGAGACTACCAGCAGGTTGAGCCGGATCTTCGAAGCCAGCCGGTTGATTTCAGCTGCTTCCCGTGGATTAAGCGGAAAAGCTAACGTGATATCGGTCCAACCATCCTCGGCGAAGTAGGAGGCCATGCGAACTGAGGAAACGGTGCATGCCGTTACGCCTTCTTCCCGAAACCAACGTCCGACGGTATGCGATTGATGCGTCTTGAAATGGGGACGAAAGTTCACCTGGTTGCGGCGCGCCTTCGCAGCCATTCGACTGATGTTGGAGCGACAGCGCCGCTCATCAATCAGCAACGTGGGCCGAGTGATGTTCATGCCAGTCGGATGTTCGCTGCAATGGATGCCAGCTCTTCCTGGGAAAGTTTCAGCTTAGGGTTGCTGAAATTTGCATCCGACATCTGGTTCATGGGGATCAGGTGAATATGGGCGTGGGGCACTTCCAGCCCAAGCACCGCGACGGCTACACGCTTGCAGCCTGTCGCCTTCCTGAGTTTGACAGCAACACCCTTGGCAAAGAGATGCAATCCGGAAAGCGTTTCATCGTCCAGGTCATAGATATAATCCACTTCCTTTTTTGGGATGACCAGCGTATGGCCCTTCGTCAGCGGATTGATGTCGAGGAACGCAAAATATCGTTCATCTTCAGCCACCACATGGGCCGGAATCTCACGGTTGACTATCCGGGTGAATACAGAAGCCATCAGGCGCCAAGGTCGGTGATTTCAAACTCGATGTTGCCCGCCGGTGTCTGAATCGTGGCCAGGTCACCCTTCTTTTTACCCAGCAATCCCTTCCCGATCGGCGACTTGGTCGAAATCTTTCCTGTTTTCAGATCAGCCTCTTCCTCCGAAACGAGCGTGTAGGTTACGGTGTGACCCGTCTTCTTATTCTTGATGGTAACCTTGGACAGTATGGAAACGGTGGTTGTGTCCAGTCGGCTTTCGTCGATCAATCGGGCATTGGCCATCAGGTTCTCCAGCTGCGCGATCTTCGCTTCCAAATGACCTTGTGCGTCTTTGGCGGCGTCGTATTCCGCATTTTCACTGAGGTCGCCTTTGTCGCGTGCTTCAGCGATTTGCCGGGCAATATCTTTCCTACCCTTCGTCTTGAGGGTATTCAACTCCTGCTTCAGCTTCTCCAGCCCCTCCTTGGTGTAATAGGACACTTTCTTGCTCATAACTCCTTCGTTGGTAATCCGGCACGTTGTGACAGCCGGCAAAAAAAGAACAACGGCTTCGAATGCCGAAACCGTTGTCATAGAGACAAAGGTACATTATTTCAGACAAATTCAACCCCCCGGCCTTCCGCGAGTTCCTGCGTGAGCTGTTCTACCTGGGCCTGCAATTCCTTGTCCATCTTCGCCAGGTACAACGTCTTTGCCTTTACCAGTTGTTCTGCGGTGAGGCCCTTCGCGCCGCGCAGGTCGGCCTTGTAGAGGCTGGCGTTTTCAAAATCGGCGCCCATCAGGTAGCAGTTCTGCAAATCAGCTTCCATGAGATAGGCGTTGCTGAAGTTGGCTTTGATGAGCAGGGCATGTTGAAACTGGGCTTTGATGAGAAAGGCATCCTTGAAGTTGGCCCCGCTGGCATAGGCACTGCGCAGGTTGACCGAGTTCAGGTTGCTGTTCTCAAAGTTGGCCTGGTTAAGGCGGGCTGATTCCAGGTTTGATTCGATAAGCGACGAGTTGGACAGGTTCGCCGAGTTCATGTTCGAACCTTTCAGGTTTACGTAGTTGAGATTGGTTTTGGGTAGCACGGAGTTGACGAGGTTTATTTGTGTGATCTGATGACGGTTGAGACGCTTGATGTTGCCCACGGTGCGAAAGGATGCCTCGGCAGATTCCAGCAACCGGAAGTCATCGATTTCATCCTGGTAGACCCGGATGCGCTGACGTATTTCACCCCGCTCGTTGAGCCAGTATAACAAGATGCCGATGACCGCAATGTCGAAGATCATGCCATGCGCTTCCGCAAGAATCTGAGCGCCGAAGGCCGCCGGGTCGGAGATGTAGTATGGCAGACTTAACCCTACAACAATGAGGGTCACCAGGCCCAGCACCACGGTTGCCGTAAGCAGCGGCCGCTCCACCACATAGTGGAAGCCATCCATGAACCAATGGATCAGCCGGTCAAGTTTTCGCGAGGGGGTCATGAGGTCAAATGTAGTTTTGACCCTTGGCCTGCCTGTTGCAAAAAGGCTCAGAACCTTACATGCGACAAATGGCAGGATAAGAATAGTGAATGTCGAAGGGGCAAAGGAGAATCGGAAAACCGCTTAAAGGACTACCTCTCAGTGACTTAGAGAAGGATCATCACGGTCAGGAAGTACATGGTCAACCCCAACAGGTCATTGATGGTGGTGATGAACGGGCCTGAGGCAACAGCGGGATTAATGCCAAACTTGTCCAGAATAAGGGGGGTCAGGGTACCTACCAGTGAAGCGAAGACGACAACGCTGAACAACGCGATGGCGACCACAAAGGACAACCTCTTGTTTCCAAAAAGAAGCCAGTTGCCCGCAAAGACCACAACCGAAAGAAAGAGGGCGCTGAGCAGCGCGACAAATAGCACCTTCGTCAACCTCGACCACAGTCCTTCCTCCACGTAGCCTGAACTGGCGAGGCTTTGAACGACAACCGAAGAGGACTGAATACCCACATTTCCACCCGTCGCCTGAATCAGTGGAACAAAGAAGGCGATGGCGGTGATACTTGCCAGTTCCTTTTCGAAGAGCCCCATGAACCGGGCCGACAACATGCCGCCAAGGATCCCGATGAATAGCCACGGGAGGCGGGCGCGCGTATTCTTCCACACCGTGTCATCTTCCTCCACATCCTCCGTAATACCCGACATCAGTTGACGATCCTCTTCCGCCTGCTCGGTGATCACGTCCACCACGTCATCGATGGTAATCCGGCCGACCAGCTGCCCATGGACGTTCACTACGGGTACCGACTCGAGGTCATACTTCTTCATGATATCGGCTACTTCCGAATCGGGCATATACGTTTCCACCGAAATCACCTCGGTTTCAAGGATATCCGCGACCCGCTTGCTCGCTTCGGAAATCACCAGGTCTTGCAGGGCGACCCGACCGAGCAACTTGTCATGCTCATCGACCACGAAAATCGCGTAGAACTTTTCCACGGCCCCGGCTTGTTTCCGGATCTCCTCGACACATTGAACTACGGTCCAATTCGCCCGGACCTTGATCAGCTCTTTGGCCATCAGACCGCCGGCCACATTTTCTTCGTAGCGCAGCAGGTCAATGACCCTGCCGCGAAGTTCGGGCTCGAGTCCGCCCAGCACCTCTTCACTGGTTTTGATGGGTAACTCGTTCAGAATATCAGCGGCATCATCGGAGTCAAGTTGGTTGACCAGCACCGTGATCTCTTCGGGGGAGTAAATCTTCAGGAAAGACTTCCGGGTGTCGCTGTCCAAATCCTTGATAATCGCCGCCTGTATATCCAGGGGGAGAATCCCCAGGGTGTATTTCGATTCTTCGGCTGAGAACTCGTACAAGAGGGCGGTGATGTCAACCGGATTGACATCCTTGAGGCTTTCCTCGATGAACACCCGGTCGTGTTGATCCAGCGCTTCCTGGAACCGGTCGCGGAACTCCTTGGTCAGTTCAAATTCGACGAACTGTTTCACGCTCTATTTGTTGAGTCAGGCCGATAAAATCCTCTACGGAAAGCTGCTCCGGCCGCTTGTCCATCAGCGGCAACGCAAGCACGGAGCCCGGCAAAGTTAGGCGTTTGAGGGCGTTGCGCAACGTCTTGCGCCTCATTTGAAAAGCCGACTTCACCACGGTCCTGAATAACAATTCGTCGCACGGCAATTCCTTGCGGGCGTTCCGCTTCAGCCGGATCACCGCCGACATCACCTTGGGGGGCGGATGAAAAGCACCGGGTGAAACTTTGAACAAGGTCTCCAGGTCGTAGAAGGCCTGCAGCAAAACGCTGAGGATGCCATAGACCTTGCTGCCATGCTTGGCACAGAGCCTGTCGGCCACTTCCTTCTGCAGCATGCACACCACCTGTTCGACCCGGTCGCGATGGTCAAGAATGGTAAAAAAGATCTGCGAGGAGATGTTGTAAGGAAAATTCCCGATGATGACAAAGGGCCTGGGGAACAACTGCTGTAGTTCCAGCTTCAGGAAATCTCCCTGCATGATCCGATGACCCAACTGGGGAAACGCCTGGTGGAGGTACTCAATTGACTCGGCATCAATTTCAATGAGGAAGAGTTGCTCCGGGTAGCGCTCCACCAGCAGGGTGGTCAGCACACCTGTTCCCGGACCTATTTCGAGCACCGGCAGTCCCGGAGTCGGCTCAAGGGAATCAACAATCTTCTTCGCCGTGTTCTTGTCGTGAAGAAAATGTTGACCCAGGTGCTTCTTCGGTCTTACCATAGCGGAAACTACATCAATTCCGGTTAACCCTGAATGAGGATTGAGCAAAATCATCACCGCAGTTACTGATTGATTCCTATCTTGCACTGTTTGACCCATGAGCACACCCCTTCCCCTCGGTAAACCTCGGATTGGCATTACACTCGGCGACCTCAACGGGATAGGTCCTGAAGTGGTGATCAAGGCGCTGGCCGACAACCGGATACTCAACGCGATCATACCCGTGATCTATGGCAACACTCGGGTTCTCTCCTACTATCGTAAACTGATGAACCTGGAAGAATTCAACTACAGCCAGGTGCGCACCAAGGGACAATTCTTTCCCAAAGCAATCAACGTGGTAAACTGCTGGGAGGAAGAAGTCCGCATCACGCCGGGGCAGCCTTCGCGCGAAACCGGGCGGGCCGCCCTGATGGGCCTTCGTCAGGTCATCGAAGAGGTGAAAGAGGGCTTGCTCGATGGTTTCGTCACGGCCCCGATTGACAAGAACACGGTGTACGGCGACGATTTCCCTTATCATGGGCATACCGAATTTCTTACCGAGACCTTCCAGGCAACAGAAAGCCTGATGTTGATGGTTGGAGAAAAGCTTAGGGTCGGCTTGGTGACCGAGCATGTGCCCATCCATGAAGTGTCCAGGCACATCACCGCGGAGCGGGTCGAGTTGAAAATCCGGCTTCTTGAACTTTCACTCAAGAGTGACTTCCTCATCACGAAGCCCCGGATCGCCGTGCTTGGACTCAACCCCCACGCCGGAGATGAAGGACTAATTGGACAGGAAGAAATCAACGTCATTAAGCCCGTGATCAACAATCTGAAGGGAATGGGCAAACTCATCTTTGGGCCCTTTCCGGCCGACGGATTTTTTGCGTCGGGTCAGCACGACAAGTACGACGGCATCCTGGCCATGTACCACGACCAGGGGCTGATCCCTTTCAAGTACATCGACTTCCAGACGGGCGTGAATTTCACGGCAGGGTTACCCACCGTGCGCACTTCACCCGACCACGGTACAGCGTACAATATAGCCGGCAAGAACGCGGCGGATGAAAGCTCCCTGCGCAGAGCCATCTTCCTCGCCGCCGATATCATCAAGCGACGCACGGCTCCATTGGTGGCCCAGTAAGTCAATTCATTCTCGTAAATTGTTGGTTCGGCGAAGCCGCTGGTATTGAAAGCGTTAGTCGGCTAGATTTGATTGACTAATTCCATCCACCATGGACATCGTGACCAAGAAGAAGCTGAATATCCTCATTCAGCTGGCTAAGGCAGACAAAGATTTTGCCCCGGTTGAGCGGGATTTGATCTTCCGTATGGCCCGCGAAAAGAACTACCCCTTGGATGAAGTTGAGGAACTGATTGATAACCCAGAGCCCATTGGCACGCTGGGGGCCCTTTCCGAGCGCCAAAAGGCTGACTATCTCCTATCTTCCATCGAACTTATCCTTGCCGACCACCGTGTGCTGGAAAGCGAGGTCCGGTTCGGCCAACAGATCGCGATTAAGCTCGGCTTTGTGAAGGGTGTGGTCGACCACTTGGTGGCTAACTATGGCAAAAGGCCCGTAGAAGAGCTCCATCTGAGCGACTATCGCCAGATATAGTTTCCATTTTGATCAAATTTGGGCATTTCCTTGAAAAACGGGGCTAATAGCCCCTTCCTGGCCGCCTTGGCCAGCAATCGCCAGAAAACACCTCAAAATCCGGAAAATCCTGATAAATTTGCGCCCTTGATTTTGGATGTGATGAGGGCGGCTGACTTTAAGGTGAACATCATAGGTCTCAGCCAGAAATCCCACCCCTTCGATTTTGCTTTCGGGGACGATTTCTTCAAGATCTATGGCGCCAGCCTGCTGGAAAGCGGCCAGTTTGAGGCCCAGGTCACCCTCGACAAGAGGGAAACAATGATCGAGGGCGATTTTCATATCCGGGGCGCTGCCCATTTGGTCTGTGACCGGAGCCTTGAACCGTTCGACTATCCGATGGATATCCACCGGAAGATTCTCTTCAAGTATGGCCAGGAAGAGAAGGAACTGAGCGAGGAAATCGTGCTGATCACCCGGGAGCAGGCCTCCCTGGATCTGGGGCAGTACCTGTATGAACTGATCACGGTCAACCTGCCGATGAAGCGACTTCATCCACGGTTCCGCGAGGAAGAAGAAAATGACAACGAAGCCATCCACCTGGTATATTCCTCCCCGGTGGAAGAAGCGAAGAGCCAGGAGGATGAACCGATCGATCCCCGTTGGGAGAAGTTGAAAAAGTTAAAGTAACCGAATATGCCTAACCCGAAACGAAAAACCTCGAAGACCCGTCGCGACAAGAGAAGGACGCATTACAAAGCCACACCCAAGCAGTTTGCCATCGACGCAACTACCGGTGAGCACCACCTGCCCCACCGCGCCTTCTGGCATGAAGGAAAGCTGTACTATCGCGGCAACGTGGTGATGGAAAAGGAAGTTCTGGCCTGATCCTGATGAATTCGATCCTCCATTTAATGCATTCAGGCCGACAGAAGGTCTTGCAAAGCAATTGAAACGAGGAAAATGCCCGGCTTGGACTCCAGCCGGGCCTTTGTTTTTTCTATCCCTGAGGAACCCATGAGCAAGAAAATCAGAGCAGCAATTACCGGTGTAGGCGGATATGTTCCCGACTACATCCTAACCAACAAGGAACTCGAGACGATGGTGGAAACCAACGACGAGTGGATTGTGTCCCGTACCGGCGTAAGGGAACGGCGGATTCTGAAAGGAGAACACCAGGGTGTCTCGGTGATGGGGATTGCCGCCGTTCAGGACATGCTGAAGAAAACTGGAATCGACCCGAAAGAGATCGACCTGCTCATCTTTGCCACGATCACGCCCGACATGAGTTTTCCGGCTACGTCGAACATCGTGGCCACCGCCGTGGGCGCCACCAACGCATTCAGCTATGACCTTGGTGCCGCATGCTCGGGATTCATTTATGGCCTCGCTACCGGGGCCAGTTTCATCGAATCGGGCAAATACAAAAAGGTGGTGGTGATCGGAGGCGATAAGATGTCGGCTATTCTTGACTATACTGACCGGACAACGTGCATCATTTTCGGCGACGGTGCAGGGTGCGTATTACTAGAACCCACCGAAGAAGAGGTCGGTGTCATGGATTCCATTTTGAGAAGTGACGGCTCAGGCGAATGCTACCTGCATATGAAGGCGGGTGGAAGCCGGCTTCCCGCTTCGCACGAAACCGTCGACAAGCGACTCCATTATGTGTACCAGGAGGGCTCGGCGGTATTCAAATTTGCCGTGACCAATATGGCTGACGTCGCCGCCCAGATAGCCGAACGCAATCACCTTGAACCAAAAGATATCCAGTGGCTCGTACCCCACCAGGCCAATAAGCGAATCATCGATGCCACGGCGAGCCGGGTCGGTGTGCATGAAGATCAAGTGATGATGAACATCGAGCGATACGGTAACACCACCGCGGGAACCATTCCGCTGCTGTTGTGGGACTATGAAAAGAAACTGAAGAAGGGCGACAACCTGATCATCGCCGCATTTGGCGGTGGCTTTACCTGGGGTGCGCTGTATGTCAAGTGGGCGTACAATCCTCGTTGAGTGTTCTCTAACTTACTTCCAATTGTAAATAACTGTTTGATTTGTAAATTCAACCTCTCGTATGGCAACTATTTCTGATCTGAGTAAAGGAAACTACATTCGTTACAACGGTGATATCATGCAGGTAGAAGAACTGCAGCACCGCACTCCGGGAAACCTCCGCGCTTTCTATCAAATCAAGATGCGCAACCTGCGCAACGGCAAACTCGCAGAAAACCGTTTTCGACCCGGTGACTCCGTCGATCTGCTCAGCGTTGAAACCAAAGAGTATCAATACCTCTACGCCGACGGCGACAGCCTGGTGTGCATGGACAAGGACACCTTTGACCAGATCTACCTCGACAAGGCGTTGCTCGGCGAGACCGTGAATTACATCAAGGAGGGCGTGACCCTTCTTATCGCGTTCGAGAATGGCTCCAACCCGATCACCGCAGAAGCTCCTTCACACGTCGTGGTCAATGTAACCTACACGGAGCCTGGCGTTGCCGGAGACACCGCAACACGTACCCTCAAGCCCGCGACCATCGAGACGGGTGCTGAGATCCGCGTGCCGCTGTTTATCAACACGGGCGACAATGTGAAAATTGATACACGTACCGGTGAATACATCGAACGCATGAAGTGAGCCCATGAGCAAAGTACCGACCAAACCTAAAACCAAATCCGCTCCGCAAGGAACGGAATCCTCTTTATCTAATCTTTCCGCCATGAAAACCAGTGAAATCAGGGATCTTATCGACTTCATCTCCCAATCCGGGCTGAACGAAGTCAATATCGAAACCAAGGAGCTTAAGCTTCATGTCAAGCGCGAACCGGATCAGAAAGTTCTTAAGTCGTCAGCTGCCCCGATGATGGCCATGCCTGCCCCGGCGATGGTTCCCCCTGCGCCCGTGCATGCTCCGGCAGCAGCCCCTGCGCCGAAACCGGAGAAACCGGCAGCCGGCGGTAAAACAGTTGAAATCAAGTCGCCGATGATCGGAACCTTCTACCGTTCGGCCAACCCCGACTCACCGCCCTTCATTTCAGTTGGTGATAAGGTGAGCAAAGGACAAACGGTCTGCATCATCGAGGCGATGAAGCTCTTTAACGAAATCGAATCCGAGGTTTCGGGAACGGTCGTGAAAGTGATGATCGAGAATTCCTCACCTGTCGAGTACGATCAGGTGCTCTTCGTGGTCGAACCCGACTGATGTTGCTGACCCGCAAGTACATGTGCCCTGCCCGGATGCTTTACCGGGTAACTAAAATCCATAAATCGCGGTATGTTTAAGAAGATATTGATTGCCAACCGGGGTGAGATCGCGCTGCGCATCATCCGCACCTGCAAGGAGATGGACATCAAAACGGTAGCGGTGTACAGCACGGCTGACCGCGAGAGTCTCCACGTTCGCTTCGCCGACGAAGCGGTTTGTATTGGCGCAGCTCCCAGCAAAGAATCCTACCTCAACATCCCCCGGATCATTTCCGCGGCCGAGATCACCAACGCCGACGCCATCCACCCGGGTTATGGCTTCCTCTCCGAGCGGGCCGAATTCTCGGCCGTATGCCAGGAGTATGGCATCAAATTCATCGGCCCCACACCTCCCATGATCGATGCCATGGGCGACAAATCGACAGCCAAGGACACCATGAAGAAGGCAGGTGTTCCCGTGATCCCCGGCTCCGACGGCCTGCTTACCTCCATGGAAGAAGGCATGGCCATCGCCAAGCAGATCAAATATCCGGTGATCGTGAAGGCCACGGCCGGTGGCGGCGGAAAAGGAATGCGCATCATCAACGATGAGAGCGAATTCAAGAAGGCTTGGGACGACGCCCGACGTGAGGCCGGCGCCGCGTTCGGCAACGACAGCCTCTACCTTGAAAAATTTGTGGAAGAACCCCGCCACATCGAGATCCAGCTGGTGGGTGATCAATATGGAAAAGCGTGCCACCTCTCTGAGCGCGACTGCTCAATCCAGCGCCGTCACCAGAAGCTGGTCGAAGAGACGCCTTCACCCATTGTGAGCCAGGAACTCCGCGAGCGGATGGGCGAAGCGGCCATCAAAGGAGCAAAAGCCATCAACTACGAAGGCGTTGGAACGATCGAGTTCCTTGTCGACAAGCACGGCGATTTCTACTTTATGGAAATGAACACCCGCATCCAGGTAGAACACCCGATCACCGAAGAAGTAACCGACTACGATCTTATCAAAGAACAGATCAAGGTTGCGGCCGGTGTGCCCATTTCAGGACGTAACTATTTCCCGAACCTGTTCGCGATGGAATGCCGGATCAACGCGGAGGATCCCGCAAACGGTTTCCGCCCTTCACCAGGAAAGATCCTGAATCTCCACTTGCCCGGAGGGCACGGTGTGCGGGTCGACAGCCACGTTTATGCGGGCTACACCATTCCTCCGAACTACGACTCCATGATCGCTAAACTGATCACCACGGGTCAGTCGCGCGAAGAGGTGATCACCCGCATGAAGCGAGCACTGAGCGAGTTTGTCATTGAAGGGATCAAGACCACAATTCCCTTCCACCTGGCGCTCATGGACAACGCGACCTTCCGTTCAGGGAAGTTCACCACGAAGTTCCTGGAGACGTCGTTCGACTTTTCGACACTGAAGTAGGTGCTTTCGGGAGCCTCTGGCACCGTAACACGGTAATCTTACTTCGGCTTTATTTCCTGATAAGAATTTTCTGTGGAGATGCGTTGACCGTCGGCCCGTCCACTGTATGGTAAAAAACGTCCGGTAAACTCCATCTAATAAATAGATATTCCCAGGCGTAGCACTCACCGGGTGCCTGAGCCTCTCGAAGGCGCCTGAGGCTCCCGAAGGTGCCTGAGTCACTCGAAGGTGCCTTTGCGCCCGAAGGCGCCTGAGGCTCCCGAAGGCGCCTGAGTCACTCCAAGGCACCTGAGGCTCCCGAAGGCACCTACACGTACTGATTCAGCATCACCGGCATCACCAGCATAAGGATATCTTCATTCTTGTCCTTATCGGCAGGCAACAGAACACCGGCTTTGTTTGGCGCAGTCATGTTGAGGCGCACCTGCTCGGTGTCGAGGTTGGTAAGCATCTCGATCATGAAGCGGGCGTTGAAGCCGATTTCGATGTCTTCGCCCTCGTGCTCACAGGCCAGGCGCTCATTGGCCTCGTTCGAAAAATCGAGATCTTCGGCCGACACCTGAAGTTCACTGCCCGTAATTTTCAGCCTTACCTGGTGGGTGGTTTTGTTTGCATAGATCGATATCCGTTTCAGGGAGCTGAGGAAATCAGCCCGGTTGATGGTCATCTTGATTGTGCTGGCGCTGGGAATAACATTCTCATAGTCAGGGAATCGCTCATCGATGAGCCGACAGATCATACGGATCGATCCAAACTTGAAGAACGCGTTGGCCGCGTTGAAATCAATCGTGACATCGGTGTTTTCCGTCGGAAGTGTGGCTTTCAGTAGGTTGAGCGCCTTGCGTGGAATGATAATAGCGCTGCCGTTGTCCGATTTCACGTCGGTACGGCGGTAGCGCACAAGCCGATGACCGTCAGTGGCAACGAACGTGGTGTTCTTGTCGCCCAGATTAACATACACGCCGGTCATCGCCGGTCGAAGTTCATCGTTGCTGGTGGCAAAGATCGTGTTGTTGATGGCACGGCCGAGCACATCCGAGGAGTTGGTGGCCGAGAAATCGTTGGATACCGACGGGACCTTGGGGAAGTCGGTTGCATTTTCTCCGGAAAGCTTGTAACGACCATTGTCGGAACTCAATTCGATGCTGTAGGTCGACTCGTCCATGGAAAACGTGACGGGCTGATCGGGCAGGTTCTTGAGCGTATCCAGCAGGATGCGGGCAGGAACGGCAATGTTTCCACGCTCTTTCGACTCAACCGTAAGTTCGGTGATCATGGAGGTCTGCAGGTCGGAGGCCGTCACCGTCAACCGGCTCTTATCAATCTCGAAAAGGAAGTTCTCGAGGATCGGCACCACCGGATTGGCCGTGATGACGCCGTTGATATAAGAGAGTTGCTTCAGCAAGTAGCTGGAGTTGACGATGAACTTCATGAACGTGGTTGTTAGATGGTTGTTGGGGCTAAGTTAGGAAGAAAATGCAATCGGAAAAACGAAGGAAATCGCTCCCCTGCGGTGTGCTTTACCGTCCTTGCCCCGGTCGGAAGAAGGCTCTCCGTCGTGCTACGGCGGGCATGTCACCGCGGTCGAACGCGACCAGCTGGCCGTCGGAGAGGCGGCCGTAAACTTCCCGCTTCTGTGAACCTGCCGCGAACAACTCGAGTCCGTAAGTTCGGTCAGCAATATCCCTGATTTCAATCCTCGCGATGGGAGCCGTGTGTGCCACACTATCCGCCCCGCGCTCGCTGGCATCCACAAAACGACGCGCCATCAGCAGGGACACGGCGTCCAGGTAGTCATTCAGTTTCGTTGTGTCCAGCGGATCCATTCCCCGAATTCCAAAATAATCCCGCTTCATCTCCACCACGAAATCCTCATTTGGCTCACGGGGATAACTGGCTGTCAGGGTTTTGAAATTCCTCCAGTTAAAATCAAAGATCCGCTTGTTGCGCCATCCACTCTCATTGAGTTCGAAAATCCCCGCCACATAAACCCGGTAGCCGGGAATGATCATATGGTAAGGTTGTGAATCCCCTGCCTTTCGAAACCAGGCTTCAGATTTTGCCTCGTTGCCTCCGGCCACAAATTCAAGTTGGACCGTCCCTCCGGATGAAATCAACACCTGAGTGCCTGTTCGATCCAGCCTGCGATTGACCGAGTCGGTTAATACCTTGGCCACCGGCCGGCGCGGGACCTCCTGAAGCAATGTGGCCATCAGGACCTTGATCATCTGAACATCCGCATCATACCGATCATTGACTTTCCAACGGCCATCCGCGAAAGACAGGTCCACGGTATCCTTATTCCGGATCAGTTGAACATGATCAATTTTCTCCGTGGCCCCTACAGCAAACAGGAACCGATCGACGACGGGCCTGTCTTCCCCGCTGCGCATAAGAAAGAGCATCGCTGAAAAGACAGCGAGTACCAGCGCGCTGACTGCCTGTATTCTATTTCGCCGGATCGACATGGTCTGCCGTATTTTTGATCACACCATATTTCCGCTGACGGAGATACACCTTCAGCACCCCGAAGACAATTATCAACAGGACGGGCAATCCAATGTTGATCACCTGCCAATAGGTTCTTTCGCTTCTCACCTTTTCTTTATCTAACGGCCTCATACGCACTTCCCGGTTACGGGTGGTGATCAGCCCCTGGTCGTCCGTAAGATAGGCTATCATGTTGGTGATCAGTTCGCGGTTGGCGAAGGTGTGATTCGTGACGGCGTCAAACCCGAGTTCTATGGGCGCACCGGTTCGACGGCTGTTGTCATTACAGGGTACATCACCGTCGGCCACGACAATAATCCGTGTAAACTCACCTTCCGAACGCCGGCCGGTTTCGGCGGCACCCTCGGGAAGGAAACGATTTTCGAACAAGGAACTGAACTTTCCCTCAAGCAGGTAGGCCATGGGGATGCCCGCCGTTGTGAAATTCTGCGGCGTTATCTCTTTGCGGAGATCGTTTACATTAATCTTCAGTGGACCGTTGACCCGGCGGCTGTATGACGAGGTCACAATTAGGGGGGTTTTCCGGATACCCCTGGCTTTCACCGAATCCAGGCTTCCCACAAACCGGAAAGCCGTCGCATCCAGGTTGCGGGTGATCGGATGCGGGGCGTACTGGTTGCCCAACGGGAAATAGGGCCACTCAATGGGCGTGATCTGTGGATTGCCGTTCACGACGCCGGTAACCACAGGATACCGTAACGAAACCAGGTCTTGAACAAGATCCTTGTTCAGCCGCACTCCATAATTGAAGAGCAGGTCATCGAGTCCGGTATCCTCCGGAAAAGCAAAATAGTCACCTTGCGCCAGGCTATCCAAGTCAACGTGAATGGCATCGAGAAAGAATATGGCTTTGCCTCCCGCCAGGATGAATTGATCGAGATTGAATTTCTCGAGCTCTGAAAATTTTCGCTGCGGTTTGACGATCAGCAGCACTTCGGCGTCGGAGGGAGTAACCCTTTGCGTCAGGCGTATGCTGAACTTGACGTCGTAAAGGTCCAAAAGGCTCTCGCGAAGTTTGACCAGCTTGAGGCTATCGGCTTCGCCGTGTCCGGAGACAACGCCCACGCGTTTGCGATTGGTCACCACCAGTCGGTTGATGGCTGTGGCCAGCTCAAATTCCAATCCCTCGATGGCCCGGTTGATGTCCTGTTGTGCGCCGCCCACCTGGTCTTTGAGCAGCATGGCAGAAGTTTGCAGGCCACCAAAGGAAACCAGAGCCCCCGGAACCACGATTCTTTCCGTTCTTCTTCCATCCCGGGTGTCTATAATATTAATTGGCTTCAGTCCTTTGGCTACCAGGCCGGCCAATTGCTCCTGCTGGGCGCGCGAGCCGGTTGCGGCGAGCGGGTCTTCAAATTGGTAATGCAGCTTGTGGTTCGAATAGACGCGGAATTCCTCTAGCGTTTCCCGAACTGCCTTCCGCAGGCGGCGGAATTCTGCATTGAGGTCGCCTTCGAGATAGACATCTACATAAACGTCATCGTCGAGCTGCTTCAACACCTCTTTCGTTGGCGCCTTGATGGTGTACCGTTGCTCTTCGGTCAAGTCCAACCGGACATAATACAACGATGCCAGCTGGTTGATCACAACGGCCAACAGGATGCCGTTGATCAACAGCAACAAATCACCGGTCCGTCGTTTCTCCCAAACTACCATGACCGGCTCGATAAAACAGTTTTGGCCATGAGTAACAACACACTTCCCAGGCTCACGAAATAAACTACGTCCCGACTGTCGATCAGTCCGCGACTGAGGGATTCAAAATGATATTGAATTCCCAGTTGGCGAACAAAAAGCGAAAGGTTGCCGTCGCTGATCAATTGAGCGGCAGATTCAAAGCCGGAATAGAAAAGAAAACAGCACAAGGCAGCCAGCAGAAAAGCTACGATCTGGTTGGTCACCAACGACGAGCACAAGATGCCAACCGCGCAAAACACGGCGCCCAGCAGCAACAAGCCGACATACGAGCCGATGACGGCAGACGTGTCAATGTTTCCGGGTGGGTTTCCTAACTGAATGAGTGCGAAATAATAGATGACAGTAGGCAAGAGCGCTATGACCACCAGGCATACGACCGCCAGGAACTTTCCCATCACGATGCTTCCTTCGGAGACCGGCTTGGTTAATAACCACTCCAGTGTCCCGAGCTTCCGCTCTTCAGCAAAACTCCGCATGGTGATGGCCGGCACCAGGAAGATGAAAACAAACGGTCCCAGCGTGAACAAGGTCTCGAGATCCGCAAAGCCATAATCCAGCACCGATGTCTCCGGGAATACCCATAACAGCAGTCCCATGGCGACGAGAAAAACTCCAACCACGGCATATCCGATCAGGGAATCGAGGAAACTATTGATCTCTTTCCTGAAAATATGGAGCATATCAGTTGATGGCTTCAGGCCGGGTGAGTTGACTGAACACAGCTTCCAGGGAATTCTCCTCGGCGGTCAATCCGATCATTGGCAGTTGATGATCGGCACAAAACCGGATCAGCGAAGGGCGGATGTCATGACCGGCCTTGGCTGTGATGCTGAACTTTTTCGCATCGATTTGTTTGACCGACAGTGCGCCGGGTGCCTGTCCAAGAATCTGTTCATCCACAGGGGAAGAAAATTCAATTACCACCTGCTCGTTACTTCTCCGGGTAAGGTTGCTGAGGTAATCATCCGCCACAATTTCACCCCGGTTAATCACGATCACCCGGTCACATAAAGCTTGCACCTCCTGGAGAATATGCGACGAGAAGATTACCGTTTTGTTGGCACTGACGGTTTTGATCAGCTTCCGGATCTCCACCAGTTGGTTGGGGTCAAGTCCCGAGGTAGGTTCATCCAAGACAAGTACCGGAGGATCGTGAATGAGTGCCTGGGCCAGGCCGATCCGCTGGCGGAATCCCTTCGAAAGCATTCCAATTCTCTTGTGTTGTTCAATCTCAAGGCCGCAGAGCCCGATCATTTCGTCAACCCGCTTGTTTCGGAGGGTGCGCGGCAGTCGATAGATTGAAGCCACAAACCGCAAATACTCGTGCACGTACATGTCCAGGTAGAGCGGGTTGTGCTCACCGAGGTAACCTGTGCATTGCTTCACGGCCATGGGATCGCTGCCCACCTCATGACCATTAACGGTAGCCGTTCCGCGGTCGGGCGGCAGGTAGCCGGTAATGATTTTCATGGTCGTGGATTTGCCGGCACCGTTGGGTCCCAGAAAACCAACGATCTCACCCTCCCGTACGGTAAATGAGGCATCCTTTACCGCCCGCTGGCGACCGAAGGTTTTGGTAAGTTGGGATACCTGGATGGACATGTGAACGCGACGCAAAATAATGCAAAAGAAAGCGCACTCCTACCCGGTAAGCGCTTCCCGGGTCACCTCGCCGAGGATTGGAACATTAATTGCGGTTAGATGGAAAATTCAGAAATTGCCGGCCTTATGAAGAAGTGGTTCACGGTGGTCGTTCTATTGATTGCCCCCCTGGCACTCCTTGCCCAGGCAGGATACAAGATCGAATTCAACATCAAGGAGCTGAAAGACACCACCGTATACCTCGGGTATTATTTTGGTGAAAGCACGTTTCTACGCGATACCGCCCGGAGTGACAAAAATGGTCACTTCGTATTTGACGGCCCCAAGCGGCTGGACCGGGGCATGTACTTCCTGGTCATGAACAAATCCCGACTTTTTGATCCGGGTTTCCTCGTGGGAAATGACCAGTCCTTTGCCATGACCACCAGCAGCGCGGACTACATCCGCAACATGAAGGTGACGGGCGACGAGGACAATCAGCTTTTCTTTGAGAACATGGTCTTCAATTCCGAGCGTCACCAGGAAGCGGCTCCCTATATAAAGACACTCAAAGACAGCACGCTTAGCGAAGACCAGAAGAAGGAGGCTCGTGAAGCGTTTGGCAAGATTGACAAGAAGGTGAAGGATCATCAAAATGAGGTCGTCACCAAGTACCCCAATTCCCTTACAGCCAAAATGATGAAGATGAATTGGCCGGTCCAGGTACCCGACCCACCCAGGAGAGCGGATGGTTCCATTGATTCACTGTGGCAATACCGATACTATCGCAAACACTTCTTCGACAACTTTGACCTCACGGAGGAGGCATTCATGCGTCTGCCTACGCCGGATTATCAAAAAAAACTGGACGAGTACCTCGACAAACTTGTCCTTCAGACTCCGGACAGCCTGATGGCTGCCATCGACGAACTGGCGGCCAGGGTAAAATCCAACAAGGACACCTACAAGTACCTGGTGTATGCCTGCGTATTCAAGTATCAACGCCCGGCCATTATGGGATTGGATGAGGTTTTTGTCAGGCTCTACGACAAGTACTACGCCAGCGGCGAAATGGACTTCTGGATCGCGGCGTCGATGAAGAAAACGATGAAGGACTACGCCGAGAAACTGAGGCCCAGCCTGATTGGAAAGACCGGCGGCAACCTGGTGATGCAGGATCAGAATTTCCAGCGCAAGGCCATGTATGACATCAAGAAGAAGTATACCATGATCTATTTCTTCGATCCCGACTGTGGACATTGCAAAGAAGAGACACCCAGGCTGGTTGCTTTTTACAATGCCCGAAAGGATAAGTTTCAGTTTGAAGTATTCGCGGTAAGCCTTGACTCCTCCATGCAGAAGATGAGGGACTACATCAAGACCATGAAAATGAGCTGGATTACTGTAAACGGTCCCCGCAGTTATTCCGGATCACTCTTTAACTTCTACTACGCCGAAACCACGCCGATGCTTTACATCCTGGATGACAAGAAGAAGATCATCGCCAAGGGGCTTCCTGCTGAGCGATTGGAGGAATTCCTTACCAATTACGAAAAGGTTGAGCAGCGCAAGGCCGCCCTGAAAGCCAAGGGCCCCGCTCCCGGCGGCAAGTCCTAGCAATTCAACACCATTTTCCGCCGGTTTACGACCCTTTTCTGAATATTTACCCCACCGGGTGCAACTATTTGCGGGCTCAGGAGTATCTAAGGAGGTAAATACAACTGCGTATGGCACTCCTGGAAGGTCTGTTCGGCAAAAAGAAGAAGGAATTCAAAGCCTCCTGCCCCATCACCAAAGAACCCCTGGAAAAGGGATTTGGCTATCTGCTGACTACTTCGCAGGTGGTTGCCAGCAAGAAATACTGGGACCTGGTCATGACCGAACCGGAAACTATGAGTTATACGGTTTCCCATTTCCGCAATCAATCAAGCGGCACCCAGATGCGCTCCATGATCTTTGAGAAGTACGCTTCGGTGTCCAAGCCCTGGATTGTGTCGGATTCAGTCATCGGCTACTTCGACGTTGACAAAGCCGCCGCCAGAGAGAACGCCAGGAAATGGTGGGAGCTCGAAGGCAATTTCAATCCCGGCGAAGACAAGGGCCTTGATCCGGCCACGTTTCAGGCGCTGAAGAATTATGCCATCCTCGAAGCCGGCCGCGAGAAAGTGCGCGCCGCTTAGACTTCAACCCGTTATTTGCTCCGCTGAATGGTGAAAGCCACCAGGTTGGCCAGCGAAGTGCGATATGTCGATTCAGGGAATTCCTGCAGCATGACGAGGGCTTCCTCGTAATAGCGATTCATTGCGGACGTCGCGTATTCGATTCCGCCAGATTTCCTGACGAAGTCAATCACCTCCTTCACCTTGCCCACCTTGTCGCTCTCACTGCGCACGATACCAATAATGCGCCGCTTTTCCAGCCACGAAGCCTTGCTCAGCGCATGAATCAACGGCAGGGTCATTTTCTTCTCCTTAATATCAATGCCCACCGGCTTTCCGATGGTGTCGTCTCCATAATCAAACAGGTCATCCTTGATCTGGAAAGCCATCCCGATGTGGAGTCCGAATTTCTTCATCTTCGTCACCGTTTCCGGGCTGGATCCGGCTGAGCTGGCCCCCATGGCGCAACAGGAGGCAATGAGAGACGCCGTCTTCTGACGTATGATCTCAAAGTAGAGGTCCTCTGTAATATCCAGTTGACGGGCCTTCTCCATCTGGAGCAATTCTCCTTCGCTCATCTCCTTCACCGATTCAGTTCCAATACTGAGCAGCTCAAACTCCTTGTTTTCAACCGATACAATCAGGGCGCGCGCCAGGAGAAAATCGCCAACCAATACAGCAATCTTGTTTTTCCACAGCGCATTGATGGAGAAAAAGCCTCTGCGGTAATTCGCATCGTCGACCACGTCGTCGTGCACCAGGCTTGCCGTGTGCAGGAGTTCAATAAGCGAAGCGGCGCGAAACGTGGATTCGGTGATCTTACCGCAGGTGCCTGCGCTAAGAAAGATAAACATCGGCCGCATCTGTTTGCCCTTGCGCTTCACGATATAGTGCATGATCTTGTCGAGGAGGAGCACCTTGGTTTGCATGGAGGCGCGGAATTTCGGCTCGAATTCCTCCATCTCCCGGGCAATCGGCGCTTTAATATCGTCGAGGCTCAATGGCATCGCGGCAAGATAATCAATAGTGCATTGCCGAGGACGGAGCGGATTCCCTAATTTGGCGATATGGATGAGTTTGACAAGCAATGGGAGCAGGTCGGTTTCGCGCTGGCCATCTTGGTCGTGGCCTTTGTCCTCGGAAGGCTTGTGCGCATGTTGCTTACCCGGTTCTTCCGGGGGGCGGCACAAAAACTCAAGGTAGACCCAACCCGATACAACTTCTTTAAGAACGCCAGCGACTTCCTGATCTACCTGACGGCGATCGTCATCATCTTCAGGTCAATCCCCTCGCTGCGCGCTTTTGGCGACACGTTAATGACCGGCGCGGGTATTCTGGCGGCCATCGTCGGGTTCGCCTCACAGTCGGCCTTTTCCAACATCGTCAGCGGCATCTTCCTGGTGATTTTCCGGCCGTTCAGCGTGGGTGACCGGGTTAGGATTGGAACGTTGTACAGTGGCGACGTGGAAGACATTACCCTGCGCCATACGGTGATCAAAGACTTTGAAAACCGCCGAATCGTAATCCCCAATACGGTGATCAGCAATGAGGTCATTGTCAACTCGACACTCATCGACGAGAAGGTGTGCATGTTTATTGAGTTGGGCATCACCCATGAGTCCGACATCAGCAAAGCCCAGGCAATAATCCAGGACGAGGCCACGAAACATCCCTATTGTATTGACAACAGGACAGAAAGTGAGTTGGCCAAAGGTGAACATCAGGTGATGGTGCGCGTCATGGGCTTCACGGAGACAGCCACGCAGCTACGAGGTTATGCGTGGGCGCGAAATCCCAACGACGGATTTGAATTGAAGTGCGACCTGCACAAGTCCATCAAGGAGCGTTTCGACCGGGAGGGTATAACACTGGCCCAGCCGCTCCGCATGATTGCCTACAAAAAGGGCGAGCAGACGTTACCCTGACCAACCAAGAGTTGCCAATAGCTGACCACCTCGTCGATATTTTCGGGGCATTTCCTAACTTTGATCTTTCACCCCTGTCATGATCATCGCCCTGCTGCTGCTGCTAACTGGTTTTGCCATACTGATCAAGGGGGCCGATTTCATGGTGGCCGGGGCCGCCTCGCTGGCAAAGAATCATGGCATTTCAAACCTCGCCATCGGACTTACGGTGGTTGCCTTTGGTACCTCAGCGCCTGAGCTTGTAGTGAGTCTGATCTCCGCCTTGACCGGACGCAACGACGCCTCATTCGGCAACGTGATTGGCAGCAACAATTTCAACTTACTGCTCATTCTCGGGCTGTCAGGCGCCATTACTCCCCTCGTGGTTCAGCGCAACACCGTTCGCTACGAAGTCCCCCTTTCGTTAGGCGCGGCAGCGATTCTCTACCTGCTGGTGAACGAGGGGTTCACCAGTGATCCGTCCGAAGGGCACATTTTGAGTCGCTGGGATAGTGTCGTTCTACTGTTGCTGTTTGGCCTATTTCTTATGTATGTGTATCGCACGATGCGGGACGGTGCCAACCTGGAAGAGACGTCTTCCTTCCAGCAATTGACTACCCCGAAATCAGCAGGTTTTATCGTGTTGGGGCTGGCCATGCTCATCGGAGGCGGGAAGCTGGTTGTGGACAACGCCATTTTCATAGCCGAAGCCTATGGGCTCAGTGAGAAGTTGATCGGCTTGACCATATTGGCCGCAGGCACATCCTTACCCGAACTGGCCACTTCGTTGGTGGCCGCCTACAGGAAGAACGCCGACATCGCGATCGGGAATGTGGTCGGATCCAACATCTTCAATATTCTCCTGATCCTTGGCGTGACCGGAACCGTGAAACCCATTCCCTACAACACGGTAATGAACTTTGATTTGCAGGTGCTGATGGGCGGCACCGTTTTGCTCATTATCTTCATGTTCACCCTGAATACACGAAAACTTGACCGCTGGGAAGCAATCCTGTTGGCCTCCTCCTATTTGGTTTACACGGCCTACTTGATCGCCAATGACTAGTCCGGCTTTCTCAAGTTATCAAAAGGGTCTATCTTTCCTGACCTAAACCTAACCCCCATGCTGATCCCCATTCTCCTGCTATTGGTTGGTTTTGCCATCCTTATCAAGGGCGCCGACTTCCTGGTGAACGGTGCCTCTTCGGCGGCAAAGAAATATGGCATCTCCAACCTGGCCATCGGACTAACAGTTGTCGCTTTTGGCACTTCCATGCCAGAGCTGGTGGTCAGTTTTGTTTCTGCCCTGGATGGCAACAACGATGCGTCGTTCGGTAACGTGATTGGCAGCAATAACTTCAACCTGCTGTTCATTCTTGGTATTTCCGGGGCCATTTATCCTCTCGTAGTCCAGACCAACACGGTTAAATATGAAGTGCCGATGTCCCTGCTGGCCGCTTTTGTATTGTACATCCTGGTGAATGATGCGCAGCTTTTTGGCAGCACGTCCTTTGAAGCGCCTTACGGTGGGTCATTAGACCGCCTGGATGGCATCATTCTCCTTTTGTTTTTCCTGGGATTCCTGGTGTATATCTACCGCACCATGCGCACCACCGCTGATCTGGGTGAAGAGAGTCCAATCAAGATCTACAGCATGCCCGTCTCCGCAGGTCTCGTACTCGCAGGGCTTGTGATGCTCATCTTTGGCGGCCAAATGGTAGTGGACAGTGCCATCAAGATTGCCCAACACTATGGATTGAGCGAGAAACTCATCGGTCTGACCATTCTGGCCGCCGGCACATCCCTTCCTGAATTGGCCACGTCCTGTGTAGCCGCTTACAAGAAGAATACGGATATCGCAATCGGCAACGTAGTGGGCTCAAACATCTTCAATGTCTTCTTTATTCTTGGTGTTACCTCCACTATTCACCCCATACCGTACAACGTCGCCATGAACTTCGACCTCCAGGTGCTGATGGCCTCAACGGTTCTTCTCATGATTTTTATGTTCACCCTGAACACGCGCAAGCTCGATCGGTGGGAAGCGATTCTTATGCTCGGCGCTTATGTGGCGTATACGATGTACCTGGTATCCATTGATTGACGGAAATTCAAAAGCAATAAAAAAACCCCGAAACTATTCGGGGTTTTTTTATGGTAACGATCGATCAACTAGTTCACCTTCTTCTCCAACTCTGTGATTTTGACCTGAGCTTTTTCGCTGCCCAGTGACAGGGCTTTCTTGTACAACTCCAGAGCTTCACGATACGTCTCTTTCTTCTTGCGCGGGGCCAGCTTGGTGCGGTTCGCAGCCTCTTCCACAGCCTCGCCACGGGCATAGTATGAATCCGCCTCGCTCATCTTGCTTTGAACCATCAACTCCTGGATCCGGGCTTCGATCAACGCCAGCTCTTGCGTCTTCTCCTCAATCTGCACCTGCTTGTCATTCAACTCCGCCTCCTGCATGTCGATGGTGATCTTCATGTTTTCGTTCAGGTTCCCGAGTTCCTCTACCTTGCCCTGGAGTAACTGAATCTCCTCATCCTTTTTCGCCAGGTCAGCCTTCAACTTCTTGATGGTAGCGGCGAAGGCATTGTTGTTCGACTTGGATTTCTTCAGTGACTTCTCCAGGTCGCTGATGCGCGATTGCGTTTCCTTGACATAGTTATTCAGGTCCTTCATGCGTGAAGTGTAGTCGGAATAGGTTGTTCCCTCGATCACGTTGACGCGAAGCAACTGGCGGCTCGCATCAATGGAGTCCATGAGGGTACCGACTTCCTGCAGCGTCTGCGCCATCTGCTGGCTTACCTGCAACTCATTCTGAAGTGAGTCAACCTTGCTTTTCAGTTTTTCCGTCTCGCCACCACAACTCATTAGAAACGTGCTAATGAATGCGGCAAACAGGATGTTTTTCATATGAACGTATTTGTTTTTTGGTCCTGCAAAAATAACCTCTTTCAACGGGATCATGGAGCACCTAAATAAATATTGGACGAATCGACATAATCAGCGCCAATCGCTTAAATTCGCCCCGGTTTTTGTCATTTTTGACTGTCTAAATGCCCAAATCGATTGTTGCGCAAACGCGCCTCGCAGACCTGGGCGAACCCCGTATCATCGTGATCGGGGGAGGGTTTGCCGGACTGGAAGTGGTCCGAAATCTGAAGAACCCAAAAACCCAGGTAGTGCTGTTTGACCGGTACAACCACCACACCTTCCAACCGCTGCTCTACCAGGTAGCCACATCAGGTTTGGAAACGAGCTCGATTGTATTCCCGCTGCGCAAACGCTTTTCGCATCGTCCGAATTTTTATTTCCGACTCGGCGAAGTGAAGAAGATTTCGCCCGAAGAGAACACTATCGAAACCTCCATCGGCAAAGCAAGGTACGACTACCTCGTCATCGCCTCCGGCGCAACCACCAACTTCTACGGGATGGTGGACGTTCAGAAGTATGCACTGAGTATGAAAACCATTGAAGACTCCATTCAGCTCCGCAATCACATCCTGCGCAACATGGAGAACGCGTTGCTGGTCGACGACCCGGAGCAAATGAACAGCTTCATGGATTACGTCATCGTGGGCGGTGGTCCTACCGGCGTGGAACTGGCTGGCGCACTGGCTGAATTGAAGTCGCACGTTTTTCCACGCGACTACAACGAGCTGGATTTGTCTCACATGGACATTCACCTGATCGAAGCCAGTCCGCGACTACTAAACGGCATGTCGGAGCAGGCATCCACCAAAGCCTTGCAGTATCTCCGCGAAATGGGTGTGGACGTTCGCCTGAACTGCGCCGTGAAATCCTATGACGGGTACGAACTCAAGATCAATGAAAACGAACGACTCATATCGCGCACAGTAATCTGGGCCGCCGGAGTAAAAGGGAATCCAATTGAAGGGTTACCAAAAGAGATTATCGCGCGCGGCAACCGGTTGCTGGTTGATCAATTTAACCGGGTCAAAGGCTTTCAGAATATTTTTGCGATTGGCGACGTTGCGCTCATGGAAGGCGACGAGAAGTACCCTAAAGGCCACCCGCAAATGGCGCCACCGGCGATGCAACAAGGCAAACGTGTGGCTGAGAACATCGAACGCGCCATCGCCGGAAAAACCATGAGGCCGTTTACCTACACCGACAAGGGAAGCATGGCCACGGTGGGCAGAAACCGGGCCGTGGTGGATATGGGCGCATTTAAGACGCAGGGTTTTTTTGCCTGGTTTGTGTGGATGTTCGTACACCTGCTCTCCATCACCGGATTCAAAAATAAGGTGTTTACT
>JAYRNL010000003.1:0-8777 GCA_041912235.1 Cyclobacteriaceae bacterium | reverse complement strand
TACTCAGATGCCCTCATATGGTATTATGGAGTCTTAATTCCTCTTTCGAAGAGCTATCCTCCTGTTGCGGGTAGATTGCATACGTGTTACGCACCCTTACGCTACTCTAGCTCTCATATTGCTACAAGAGTTACCGTTCAGCTTGCATGTATTAGGCCTGCCGCTAGCGTTCATCCTGAGCCAGGATCAAACTCTCCATAGTATTAATCCTTCGACACTCTTCTTTCCAAGTGTCACTATTTCAAATCCTCTGGCTTTATCGGTCTCCTAAATCGCCTTATCTCTCAATAAAACAACCTAAGAATCGACTCGCTGGTACCCTCTATCGAATACCAACGGGTCCGCTATCAATCTTCAACTATTCAATGAACGTTTACCCAAATCCACCAGGATTACCTCCCGAGGCCGGGTACCGAAGTCAATTGACTTATTACCACCCTTTTGAAAGACCTCGTTCCGACTGAACTTGGCCCGCGTATCCAAAAAGGGACTGCAAAGATAATAGATGGCCTTAACTCCTCAAAATACCATCCCACAATTCCGGGTAGAAAACGGGAGAAAAGCCTCATTTTGGACACTTTTGTAAATAGAGAAATCATAGCCATCTTTGCAGCCCAAATTTTAAGCGACCATGAAACGCACTTATCAGCCCTCCCGCCGCAAGAGAACGAACAAGCACGGCTTCCGTGAACGCATGGCAACTGCCAATGGCCGCAGGGTACTTGCTACCCGTCGTAAGAAGGGACGCCGGAAACTCACCGTTTCCGACGAAAAGACCTTCAAGCGCAAATAATCGGACTCACCCCGGCGGAAGGCCTATCTTTACGCGATGGGATCCTTTCGATTTCCTAAGGCAGAGCGACTTTCCAGCCGCAAGACAATCGAGACCTTATTCGAAAGCGGCTCTTCATTTTCCGCTTTTCCCCTCAAGGTCATTTATACCATTGCGACACCCGGAAAATCACAGGTGTTGATCTCTGTACCGGCGAGAACGTTCAGGAAAGCCACCGACCGAAACACGCTGAAACGCCGCATTCGCGAAGGCTACCGACTCAATAAATTCATGTTGTCGCCAACCCAGGCTTTTTCACTGGCGTATATTTACATAGCCCGTGAAATCCTTCCCTCAACCACCATTCACGAGGCTGTTCAATCATCGCTACGGCGCCTGAACCGATATGAAAAGAAAGGTTAGTCTTGCAGCGCTTGCCTGTATGGGGTTGCTGGCGTTCACGCCCGTGGCTGAACCCTATTTCGAGATTTCCAAAAACCTTGAGATATTCACTACACTCTTCCGTGAGGTCAACGCCTACTATGTTGACGAGGTAAATCCCAAGTCACTTATTCAAACCGGACTGGATGGTTTCCTGGAAACCCTGGATCCGTACACGGAATTCATTCCGGAAGAGGATATGGAGGCATTCAGCATTCAGACGACCGGTCAGTATGCCGGGATTGGCGCCCTGATCAGCACCATCAACGACAAGAACGTCGTCACGCATCCCTACGAAGGCTTCCCGGCACACCGCGCAGGCGTCAAGGTAGGTGATGAGATCATTTCTGTGGACGGGAAGAACGTGAAAGGAAAGACGACGCGCGAAATCAGCGCCTTGCTAAAAGGAAGTCCATCTTCAGACGTTGCCATTGTGGTTGATCGGCAGGGCAAAGAATTTTCATTCAAGCTGAAACGTGAACAGATCAAGATCAACAATGTCACCTATCGCGGCATCCTTGACTCCAACATTGGTTACATCAAACTTGAAGAGTTCACGCCGGGCGCTTCCCGCGAAGTTGAAGCCGCCATCAACGCCCTTCGGCAGCAAGGTGCTACCCGATTCATTCTTGACGTCCGCGATAATCCGGGAGGATTATTGTACGAGGCGGTCAATATTGTGAACCTCTTTGTCCCCAAGGGGAAAGAGGTGGTGTCAACCAAGGGAAAGGTGAGCGAATGGAACAAGACCTACCAGACCCTCAATCAACCCATTGATCTGACTTCTCCCTTGGTCGTGCTGATTGACGGGGGGAGCGCTTCGGCTTCCGAAATTGTGGCTGGCTCACTTCAGGACTATGACCGAGCCGTTCTTCTCGGACAAAAGACGTTTGGCAAGGGCCTGGTTCAAACCACCCGACAGTTACCTTACAAAGCGCAAGTGAAAATCACCACTGCACGATACTACATCCCAAGCGGACGCTGCATTCAGGCACTCGATTTCAGTCACCGGGGCAAGGATGGCAGCGTGAAAAAGTTCGCCGACTCGTTGAAGACCGCGTTCAAAACCAATAACGGACGCACGGTATTTGACGGAGGCGGGCTGGATCCCGATCTGCCCATCAAACGGGAACCCTATGGCTCCGCGCTCATTCAGCTCGCTCAATCAGGACTGATATTTGAGTATGCCAGCCGGTATTGCTCCCGGCATCCCGAACTCTCTTCTTTTGTGAATTTTACACTCTCCGATGCGGAATATCGGGAATTCGAAGACTGGTTAAGGGCCCGGAAGTTTGTTTATTCAACTGATCTCGAAAAGCAGGTCGCTCAACTTTACAAGGACGCCCGGGATTCACGGCAATTCAGCGAACTGGAATCGTCACTGGAATCCATGCAAGGAAAGATCGCTGGCAACCATTCCGGTTACCTGACGCGGTTCCGTGATGAAATTCAACCCCTGCTCGAAGAGGAAATCGGATTCCACGCCGCCCTCCATCGCGGGCGCGTTGAGTCCTTTCTCGATCACGACAAGGAATTGCTGGAAGCACGGCGACTGCTTGCCGATCAAACGGCCTACGAAAAATTCCTCCAGCCGCACTGATGGCCATCCTTCTCAGCCTCGAATCATCCACAACGGTTTGTTCGGCAGCACTCCACGACCGGGGTGAACTGGTTGCGCATCGAGAGGTGCAAGTCCCTAAGGCGGCGGCCTCTCAGCTTGCGCCAGTCGTTGACGATCTTTTTAGAGCCAGTGGTGTCAACCCGCGGCAACTTCAGGGCGTGGCCGTTTCATCGGGCCCCGGATCATACACCGGGTTGCGCATTGGGGTGGCGACTGCCAAAGGAATTTGTTATGGGCTGGACCTACCGCTGATTGCGCTGGACTCACTGCATGTCCTGGCCTGCTCGATCGCCAAGCCAGCAACCGGCACCCTCCTCTGCCCGATGATTGACGCGCGTCGGATGGAGGTCTATACCTGTCTCCTAAGTGAACACCTGGAAGTACTTGAGCCAACACGACCGCTTGTTGTTGACAAGCTCAGTTTTGCTGCTGCCCTGGAAGAACACCCAATCAGTTTCTTCGGAAACGGCTCAGACAAATGCCGCGGCGTAATTCAACATCCCAATGCCATCTTCATCGGTGGGCTGTATCCCAAGGCTTCCGACATGGGCAACCTTGCATTTCGTAAATTTGAAAATGGTGACTTTGTTGACATGCGCTCATTTGAGCCCGACTATCTCAAAGAGTTCATGGTGAAAACTAAAAAGACCTGATCGGGGTTTATATTAATAGATGTCCCTCGAAAAACCCATAATCAATCGTGTCGCCAACAGCGGCCTTATTACACTGGATCTGGAAGAGTACTTTCCAGCCGTTGAAATCGCTGAAATAGATCTGAAAGAACTCCTCGTGGAAGGTCTTATGCTGCGTGAAAAGGATTTGAGGGAATTTGTCCGTACCCATGACTGGACACAGCATCAACATCAGATCGTGGCGGTACATTGCACTACAGATGCTGTCATTCCGACGTGGGCTTATATGCTGATAGGCATCGCCGCCCAGCCCTATGCGCGCCGTGTGGTATTTGGGAACCGGGAAGCTGCGATAACGGTGATTTACATGGAAACGCTGGGGAAAATTGACTGGGACAAATACCGCGAAGCGAAAGTGGTTGTAAAGGGATGCAGCGATGTCAAGGTTCCTGAGGCTGTTTACCTGGAAGCAGCAATCCGGTTGAGGGCTGTCGCCGCCACGATCATGTACGGTGAGCCCTGCAGTACGGTGCCCTTGTTCAAACGTGCAAAGCCGGGTGCCTGAGTCCACATCCATCATCCTCTTCGACGGCGTCTGCAACCTGTGCAACGGATTCGTCGCCTTCCTCCTGCCCCGCGACAAGCAGGGAAGATTTCAGTTTGGATCCTTGCAGTCAACTGTCGCCGCCGAACTGTTGCGTGGGAAGAGCCTGGATCCGTCTGCGCTCTCAACCGTTGTGCTGATTGAAGGGGGAGAGATTTTCACGGAATCCACGGCAGTGCTTAAAATTTTGAAAAAACTCGGCGGGGTTTGGGGGGCGGCTTATATGCTAATTGTTATTCCTACAGCAATCCGCGATGCGGTTTACCGATTTGTATCCAGGCATCGCTACCGCCTATTTGGAAAACGCGACCAGTGCATGATTCCGCGGCCCGAATGGAGCAGCCGGTTCATACCTTGAGTGTCGGCGTGTAAGGACGGATATTCCCTTATTCCGCCGTATTTTTGCGCACCATGAAATTCAATCGCAAGAAATTTTCTGACGACGTCCTCATGAGCCTCTATGAGGAACTTCTCCGACCGAGGCTGATTGAAGAAAAAATGTTGATCCTTCTCCGACAGAACAAGATCAGCAAATGGTTTAGCGGCATAGGACAGGAAGCCATTGCCGTTGGAATTGCACAGGCCCTTGATGCAGACGAGTATATCCTCCCCATGCATCGAAACCTGGGAGTATTTACCGGAAGAAAACTACCTTTTGACCGCTTGTTTGCCCAGTGGCAAGGCACACCGATGGGTTATACCAAAGGCCGAGACCGTTCCTTTCACTTCGGCACCAACGAGCATCACATCGTGGGAATGATTTCTCACCTCGGACCACAAAACGGCGTGGCTGATGGGATAGCCCTGGCTACCCGCCTTCAGCATGAAAAGAAAGTAACGGTCGTATTTAACGGTGATGGCGGAACCAGTGAAGGTGATTTTCATGAGGCGGTTAATGTGGCCGCGGTTTGGGATCTGCCGGTGATCTTCGTCGTGGAAAACAACGGCTATGGATTATCGACCCCGAGTCAGGAACAATTCCGATGCAAGCAATTCATCGACAAAGCAATCGGATATGGCATAGAAGGCGTTCAGATTGACGGCAACAACATCCTGGAAGTATACGACACGGTAAAATCGCTGGCGGAGAAAATCCGGAAGAAACCGAGGCCGGTCCTGCTGGAGTGTATCACATTTCGCATGCGTGGGCATGAGGAGGCTTCGGGCACCAAGTACGTTCCAAAAAAACTGATGGAGGAATGGGCTAAGAAAGATCCCGTTCAGCAATACGAAGATTTCCTTCTTAAGGAAAAAGTGATCGACAAGAAAAAAGTTGAAGCGCTTCGGAAGAAAATCAAGCAAGAGATCGAGTCCGGGCTTGAAGTTGCCTTCAAAGAAACTCATCCGACGCCGGATACGGACCTTGAATTGGCCGATCGCTACGCTCCTTTTCCGCAGCAAGCGGTTAGCCCTGCCCGTGAAAAGAAATCGGAAAAGCGATTCATCGACGCAATCAGCGATGGTTTACGGCAATCCATGGAACGTCACGCCAACCTCGTACTCATGGGACAAGACATTGCGGAATACGGCGGCGTCTTCAAGATTACGGAAGGTTTTGTCGAGCAGTTTGGCAAGGAGCGTGTGCGAAACACGCCTCTTTGTGAAGCGGCCATAGTCGGAACGGCACTGGGGCTTTCCATCAAGGGCATGAAGGCCATGGTTGAGATGCAATTCGCCGATTTTGTGACTGAAGGTTTCAACCAAATCGTAAACAACCTGGCCAAGACTCATTGGCGTTGGGGTCAGCCTGCCGATGTGGTGGTTCGCATGCCAACGGGTGCCGGTACGGCCGCAGGACCATTTCATTCCCAAAGCAACGAAGCCTGGTTTTTCCATACACCGGGACTAAAGATTGTCTATCCGTCCAACCCGTATGATGCCAAAGGGCTACTCTGCGCGGCCATTGACGATCCGAATCCTTATCTGTACTTTGAGCACAAGCTACTGTATCGTTCGGTGAAGGACCAGGTACCGGATGACTACTACCAGGTCGAAGTCGGCAAGGCCAAGTTGACCCGCGAAGGATCACAGTTCAGCATCATCACCTATGGCATGGGAGTACACTGGGCCCATGAAATCCTTGATAGCATGCCTGACGTAAATGCCGACGTACTTGACCTTCGCACCCTGCTCCCCTGGGATGAGCAGGCGGTTGCCGAAACAGTTCGCAAAACGAACCGGGTTCTGATCCTGCACGAAGACACGATGACCGGTGGAATTGGAGGAGAACTAAGCGCGTGGATCAGTGAACACTTGTTTGAGTACCTGGATGCCCCGATCATCCGCGTTGCCAGCCTGGACACACCCATACCTTTCGCCCCGACGTTGGAGAATAACTTCCTTCCCAAACTGAGGCTGCGCCAGGCAATTGAAAAACTGGTCGGTTACTAGGCCCGCTGCCACGGCATAGAAGGCTGAAATCCAACCTTTTCAGTAATTTAGCCTGATTAATTCCCTCCGCTGAACTCTCGTACGACCCATAGCGCTTGGCTTGTTATTGCCGGTGTGAAAGCACTGTTTGTTCTACTCTGTCTGTTTTTTTTGAGCGCTCCCGTGCAGGCCCAGAATACCAAAGGGGACCGATCGGTGGGCAATCAGCGACAAGTGAGGGAAACGAAGAGCAAATCCTACAAACGAAAGGAACGTGGCAGCACCCGTGATATAGCCGGCCGACGCTTGCGCACGAAGGGAACGTCGTCCGCCAATCGGGCCAATGCAAATTTCCCCAGGCCTTCAACCTATTCGAGAAGGCCCGCTGGAAAGGGAGAACGCCCGGCACCGTCCAGGGGCAAAGTGTTTTCAAAATCTCCGCGAGAATCAAAATCACGCGCATGGAAGGGTGACGTGTCCGGCTACCGAATGCGCCGGATGAAACCGCAGGGCGTGGATGCAGCGCGCAACAATGTTTATCCGCAAAAGGGGCCGTATGTTCGTTACGCACAGAAGAAACCCAAAGAACGGCCGCCGGTTTACAAGCGCACCATCAAGGGTACACGATTCGTGGAGCGCAAGCCGCATGCCCAGGAAAGGGCGTGGACAGGCGGGCTGCAGCACGAGCCCGTGCGTAATCAGAGTGCTACCGGCTCGATCCCCAACACTTATTCTCAACGGGGACCGTACGTTTCATCTTTCAGGCGCCATCCAAAAGCCAGAACCAAGGCGTATTTGAATCGCAGTGAGGTTGCAAGAGCAAAACGTTATTCCACACCCCCCAGGACAGGCGGAGGTCAGCCCCGGTATTTTCCCTCGTCACGAAGCAAGTCGTATGTGCAACGAGGCCGGAAGAACGTCTACTGGGGCAAGTATCAAAAAAAGGAAAAAGGCGTAACGACTGACCTCACCGGCGGCCCTCTTCGTACACGAAACTACAAGTCGCCCGTGGCCGGGTTGGTAGGTCGTGATACGCTCAAATTTTATGATCGCAAACCGGGCGGCGACAGGGCGCGGGCAGCGGCCGGTGGCTACCCAACAGCAACGCGAAGCGGTCGAGGTTGGAAGGGGGATGTGGCCGGTTGGCCTGTTCGAAGTCCTCGCAAGCAGCAGGATCGCACTCAGGGACATCTCCGCGTGACCGAACCTGGGATGGGCGCCTTTTGGATCTCCAAGATTTTTGACAAGCGATTCCGTGGGGTAAAGCCCAAGGACAGAATTCCTGATACCCGGGAAGCGCGCTATCAAGGCAACATTCCACAAGCTGGCCGTGGGTTCAGCCGGCAAGGAGCCGGGTATTCAGGAAATATCCGAGGAGGTCGCGCCGGATTCTCCCGGGCGGGCGCCAATTACTCAGGCAACATTCGCCGACGACCCGGGTTCTCTGGTGACTACATTGGCTACTCGGGAAGTATGAAACGAAGTGATTTAAGTGAATTCGGTGGCAAAGGTCTTGGCTATTCCGGCTTTATCAAACGAAGTGAAGTAAGAGGTTTTTCTCGCGCTGGCGCCAATTATTCGGGCAACCTAAAAGGGCGCCGTGGATTTCGAGGTGATTATATTGGATACTCAGGTAACCTTCGTCGGGGCGAGACCGCTGGTTTTTCGCGTGCCGGAGCTAATTATGCAGGCAACCTTAAGCGCACGAAAGGATTCAACATGGATTACGCCGGCTATTCGGGCAACATTGAATACGTCGGACGGATTAAGCAGTTTGGCGCGAATGGTGTAAACTATTCAGGCTTCATGCCCAGGGGCGATCGCGGGTTCTCTACCCAGGGAGCCGGCTTCAAGGGAAACGTGAAGCGATCGAGTATGATCGGCTTCAGTCGGGAAGGCGCCGGGTATGCGGGAAACATACGATCGAAGCGTGCCCCGAAAGGGGGCGGCAGCATTTCAGGATTCTGGAATAACGAAGGATCGCCAATTGCAAAGAGTCCGCCGATCAGTTCAGGCGGCGCTGATTTCTCGGGTCGCACCAAAGCCAGGAAACCGCTCAAAGGGGGTGGCAGTGTCAGCGGAATATTATGGAACAACGACGAGTCGGCGATAAGTAAGCGTGCACCGTTGACAACCGGAGGTGCCGATTTTTCGGGCCGCACCAAGGCGAAAAAGCCTCTCAAAGGAGGCGGCAGCGTCAGTGGAGTGCTTTGGAACAACAAGGAATCTGCCTTGTCCAAGATCCCGCCGGCCAATCTTGAACCCCACCAATTTCCAGGCAGACAGAAAGCCAAGCGGCCCGCCAAGGGAGGCGGCAGCGTGAGTGGTATTTTGTGG
>JAYRNL010000002.1:0-3264 GCA_041912235.1 Cyclobacteriaceae bacterium | reverse complement strand
CTGGCCGCCCGCTTCGTGATGATCGCGGTGATCTTTCTTTTCGCTTTTCAGCTGTTTTGGTTGAGAACCGTACGTGATCAATTCTGGGTGGCGCAGTTTTATACATTGACCTGTTGGCTGACGGTTGCTTTGCTTGCCCTATGTTCCGGGGGTATATGGTCATATGTGCTTCCTTGGATGACCTTGGTGCCTGTGGTGGCATTGATGCTGACAGGACAGCGCAGCGCATTGTTTTGGGGTGCGGTCGGAACGGCGTCCATTGTCGGCGCCTACGCCATACAGGGCTCCTATTCGATTCCATTGAACTGGCAAGCTCCGCAAAGCGATTTGCTCACGGCTTCCCTGGGTATTGGCCTCATCACGATCGTATTATTCATGATTTCTGTATTCCATGGCCAGGGATCGAAACTCCTGGGTACCATCCAGGAGCAACAAGAAATAATTGCGCGCAAGAATGCAGAGATTGCCCAGCGCAACGAAACGTTGGAGAGCGAGGTCGATCGCCGCACCAAGGAACTTCTTGACTACAACCAGCAATTGGAACAATTCGCATTTATTTCATCGCACAACCTGCGGGCGCCCGTCGCGTCCCTTCTGGGGCTGGGTCATTTGCTGGAAGTGAGCACTGGAAATAAAGAGGAGGTGGAGCAGATTTGCCTGAACATGATCTCCACCACCCGTGAACTCGACCGTGTGGTGAGGGATCTGAGCACCATCCTGGAGACGCGCAAGCCCAGCCATGCGGTTCTCACCCAGCTTGACCTGGAGGAGGAGGTGAAGTTGGTGAAAGTGAGTCTCGAGCGGGAGATTCGTGAGACCGGCGCCAAGATTCAAACCGACTTCAGAAGGGCGCCCAGCATCCGTACCGTGCGGCCGTTGATGGATAGTATCCTGATGAACCTGATCAGCAATGCCATCAAGTACCGACATCCGGACCGTGAACCGCTGATATTCATTCGTACCGAGCGTTCTGAAGGCGTCATTTGTCTGACCGTTACCGACAATGGGCTGGGGATTGACCTGGAGTTGTTTGGCGATAAATTGTTTACACTTTATGGTCGCTTCCACAGCCATGTGGATGGCAAGGGCCTGGGGCTGTACCTGGTGAAAACCCATGTGATGGCCATGGGCGGGAGAATCGAGGTCGCCAGCACACCGGGCGACGGAACCGTGTTTAGCCTCTTTTTGAAGGATTCCCCGTCGGGCGGCATATCCTGAGTCTACGAAAATTGTCAGGAAAACATGATACCCTCGCGTTCATCCGGAGGATATCTTTATTGCATGGCTTGGGAGATAAACAACCGGCCGGCAACGAATGAAGCGAATCAACATACTCCTGGTCGATGATGAAGTACTGATCCGGCAAGGGCTGCGCTCACTGCTCGAGAAGGAGGATTTTATCGACACGATTGTTGAGGCGGGCAACGCGCAGGAATTCTACCAACAGGTGAATGCCATTCCGCTGGATATTATTTTGCTCGATGTCAGGCTTCCGGGCGTGAAGGGGCCCGACTTGCTGGGAACGGTTATGAGCCGTCCCGCCGCGCCCAAGGTCATCGCCGTCACCGGGCTGGAAGGGGTCGAACTGGTGATCAACCTCCTGAAGGCCGGCGTCAGCGGAATCGTCTTTAAGCTGGACGGCTATACCGAGATTGCCCGGGCCATTCGTGATGTGATGACAACCGGTCACTATTTCCAGGAGAAGATTACGCGAATCATTGAGTTGAATGCGTATCGGTGGGATCATGTGCCCCCGGTTTCATTGACCTATCATGAAAATGAATTGATTCATGTAATTTCCCTGGGGTTAACCACCAAGGAAGTGGCCCAGAAGATGAAAATGTCGGAGGCAACGGCGGAGACTTACCGGACACGACTGCTGAAGAAGCTGGGGGTGCCGAATACGGCGGCCTTGTTGGCCTATGCCTATCGCAATGGAATCCTCTGATCGGTTATTTCGGAGCGGTATAGTGCAATCGGGCCAGCAGACCTTTGGCGCCCTGCGAGAATTGAATCGATGTGCGGAGAATATTGGCCCGCATACGCAGGGTGTTCTTCTTGGTATTGAGGATTTGAATGTAGGAATCGGTTTTGGCAAAGGCCGTTCCGTCATCTTCCACCTCGAGGATCAGGTTGCGGCCTTTCCAGAGCAGGCGGACGTCAACGTGCCATGCCGACGAATGTTTGAAGGCATTGTTAATCAATTCCTGGATGACCCGAAGCAGGTGTATCGCATCCCGGTTGGGAAGCGGGTGTTCGGTGCCGGTCTGACGGATGTGAATGGTTCCGCCGCCGGGGCGCTCCATGTTCTGACAGAGCGTGTTGATACGGGCTTCGAGGTTGTCATGGTCCATGCTCACCGGCATGAGCCGTCGGGAGATGCGTCGGATGGCATCGACCACGGCCAGGAAGTCGGCGTTCATGCTGGTGATGAGCGCCTCGGTTTCTACGGGGTCTCCTTTGGCGCGGTCGAGGCGGTCCAGGTAAAGGCGGAAGACCGACAAGCGCTGGACCAGGTCGTCGTGGATTTCGGCGCCCATTTCATTGATGATTTGTTCGGTGGCCTCCATCGCCTGGCGGGAGACTTCTTCATCGAAGGCGGCCTGGGACTTGTAGACAGGAATCATAAGCCAGTGGGTTTATGCAAAGATTAGAGAATCGTTCATGGATATGAAAACAGAAATAGCGAATGTCATGAAAATCGTACACCGATTGTTGGTGTTGGCGCTGTTGGCTGCGCCGGTTCACCTTCAGGCCTCCAATCCAAAAGTAGATTCGCTGTTGCACCTGCTCGAGACGCACACCGCCACCGACCGGGCCGAGGTGTTATGGGCAGTAGCGTACGAATTATTTGACGTCGATAATCCGCAAGCCGTATTCTATGCCGAGCGCGCCTACCACGAAGTGTGGCAAAAAGGCGACAGCCTGCAGATCGTGAAGGTGGGCACGACGTATGTGCAGTTGGAAAGAAGGATGGGGAATTTGGACCATGCTATCAAGATAGCCGATGAACTACTTCCGGTTGCCCGAAGGCATAATTATAGGAAGTATGTGAAGATATTGCTTAATACTTTGGGGCTTTTGCACTTAACCAAGGAGGAATTTGACAGGGCACTGGAGTATAATAATGAATCATTGGCAATGAGAAGACTTGATGGTGATAGCAGCGAAGTTATAGTTGCTTTGTCAAACTTAGGTCTCATCCATTATAGATTGAATGACTATCATCAAGCCCTAGATTGTTTGAATCGTGCACTTACCATG
>JAYRNL010000001.1:0-11808 GCA_041912235.1 Cyclobacteriaceae bacterium | reverse complement strand
CTTGTCGGGAAAACCCAGAACCCTGAAACTTGAAACCCGGAACGGTCATAACGAGCACCCAGAACCCGAAAGTGAAGAGCCTTCTGGCGCTGGAAAAACCTCGTGAGCGCCGTCGTCAGCAGTTGTTTGTCATTGAAGGAAAGAAAGAGATTGCCATGGCACTTCGGGCGGGGTACACGATCGGCAACCTTTTCTATTGTACAGATCTTTTCCCGGAGAAGGACCTTGCCTCGCTTGGTATTGCTGACAAGTTCCTGGTACCCGTCACGAAGGAAGTATTCGACAAGATAGCGGTGCGAGAAGGCTCAGGCGGAGTGATCGCCGTCGCCGAGATGAAAGTCAACCGGCTGGAGGATCTGAAGCCGGGAAAAAATCCACTTGTGCTGGTCCTTGAAGCCGTGGAGAAACCGGGCAACCTGGGCGCTATTCTCCGGACAGCGGATGCCGCGGGCGTCGATGCGGTTATTGTTTGCGACCCCCAAACCGATTTCTACAACCCCAATGTGGTTCGTTCCAGCCTGGGTTGTGTCTTCACGCAGCCTATCGCTTCGGCCGCATCTGACGATACAATCGGATGGCTCAGAAAGAACAACCTGCGGATCTTTTGCACCTCGTTGAAAGCGTCCAAACCTTATCACGAAGTTGATTTTCGCGGCCCTGCCGCCATTGTTATGGGCACGGAAGCGACAGGGCTCTCGGAGGCATGGACAAGTCAATCCGACGCCAACATCATCATACCCATGCAGGGCACGATAGATTCCATGAACGTATCCACGGCAACGGCGGTGGTGGTGTTTGAAGCGTGCCGGCAGCGGGGATTCAAAAGGTGACTACTCATCGCGCAGCGAATAGACCGGGTTTGCCCGTGCCGCACGAACGACATGAAATCCCACAGTGGCCAGCGTGACCACGAAGGCCAATACCGCGGACAAGAGGAACGTGGGCCATTCACCCGTCAGGGGAATCCGGTAGGCAAAATTCGAAAGCCAGGTTGAAGTAAAATACCAGGCGGCAGGAAAGGAAAGCGCCATCCCGACCGAAACCAGCAGAAAGAACTCACGGGAGATGAGTACGACCAATCCCCCGACGCTGGCACCCACCACCTTGCGCACACCAATTTCTTTCGTTCGCTGCTCAGTGGTGTACGCCGCCAGGCCCAGCAACCCGAGGCAGGCAATCACGACGGTCAATCCTGAGAAGGCCGTAAAGATCTGACTCCTCTTTTCATCCGCCTTGTACTGACCATCAACGTCTTCATCCAGAAACACGTATTCGAACGGTGCCGTGGGATACACATCATTCCATGATCGCTTGAGTACCTCCATGGAATTCTTCACATTGCCGGGAGCCAGGCGGACAAATACATAGTTCACTTGCTCATTGAGAAGAACCATCAAAGGTTCGATCTCATCATACAACGAGTTCTGGTTGTAGTCGCGGATCACGCCAACCACTTTTCGAACCTGGGGCGGGTTGCCCTGGCCACCCCCGAATTCAAATCGCTTCCCGAGCGGGTCCTTCCAGTTCATACGACGAACCATGGATTCGTTTACCAGGGCCGAGTTCGCCGTGTCGCCCGGGTTGTCTCTCGAAAAATTCCGGCCCGTCACGATCTTCATCCCCAACGCATCGACGAAGTCATAATCGGCCACGAAGAGATCAACACCGCGATCGACCAACTTGCCGTCTGCATCTTCGACCTGCATCAGTCCTTTGCCAATGCCTTCACCAGGCGAGCTGTTCGCCTTACCCACGGCAATTACCTCGGGGAGCGCCTTCAGTTTCTGCACCAAGGCTGCCGATTGCCTCATCATGTCGCGATTATTCAGGTTAAGCCGAATCACGTTCTCCTTGTTGAATCCGAGATCCTTTTCACGCAGAAAAGTCAATTGATTGTATACTACCAATGTGCTGATCAGCATGAAGATGCTTAGGGCAAATTGAAACACCACGAGCGACTTCCTGAAAAATACATTTCCTCCTTTGGCTGCCAGTTTGCCTTTGAGTACCTGCACCGGGTTGAACCCTGACAGGTAAAAAGCCGGATAGCTGCCACCAACAATTCCTGTGAACAGGATCATCGCTCCAATGCCCAGTGCGATAACCGGCTGAAGCAGATAGGAGAACGGCAGCTGCTTGTTGGCCAGCACGTTGAAATACGGGAGCAACAAATAGATCAACAGCAGGCTTATGCAGAGCGCCAGCACAGTCATCATGATGGATTCAGTGAGAAACTGGGCCATCAGTAATCCGCGCTGCGAACCCATTACCTTCCTGAGGCCCACCTCCCGCGCACGGTTTACCGAGCGAGCTGTGGATAGGTTCATGTAGTTGATGCACGCGATGATCAGCATGAATGCCGCCACTGCGCCAAAGATGTAGATGTAGGATATGTCACCCCCCGCTTCAGCCTCATCCTGGATCTTGGAATGGAGGTGGATGTCCGTGATACGTTGAAGGCGATACTTAACCTTCACGCCCACCCGCTCAAAGACAGGGTCTACCTTTTCCCTGACAATCTTGTCCAGGCTCAACTGTATCTTATCCAGGTCGTAGCCTCCCGGCAACTGGATGTAGGTGGTGACGCCAAAACCTCCCCACGCCCCCGTGAACTGCGCCCTGGAGTTTCTTGAAATCAGTGCATCAAACCGGAAATGGGAGTTCTGCGGGACATCCCGGATCACGCCAGTAACTTTGAAATCCTCTTGTCGGCGGTTTGCCCGCATAGACTGGTTCAAGGCCGAGGCGGGATCACCAAAGTACTTCTTGGCAATCGATTCGGTAATGACGATGGACAATGGAGCATCCAGTGCCGTAGAAGGATCACCCGCGATGAATGAATAGCTGAACGTGTCAAAGACGGTGGAATCGGCAAAGAAGAAACTCGACTCATAGAATTCCTTTTCGCCCACCTTAAACAGGTCACGCGCCATGCTGAAGAATCGCACTGCATTCGTCACCTCCGGATAATTGTCGCGCAGCTCTTCCGCCAGCGGCATTTGCGTGCTTGCCCAGGTAAAGGCATCATCCGGTTCCTTGATGTCAGAGACGATGCGGTAGATGTTCTCGGCATTTTCATGGTACCGATCATAGCTCAATTCGTCCGTGATATACATCAACAGGAAGAGACTGCAGGTGATACCTATCGTAAGGCCGGTCACGTTGATGAGGCTGTACACCTTGTCGCGAAGGATGTTTCGCCACGAAATCTTGAATAAGTTCTTCAGCATGGACAGGAGGGTTCAAGTGATTAGCAACGGCTGCCGAGGCAGGGCGTTGAGGGTGTGATGTTAATTATGGTTAAATAGTTTTAGTCCATGTAGGGAAAATGGGCGGGTCACGAAAAAGAAGGGTGGCAATAAAAAAACCCCACCCGAAACGGGTGGGGTCGACCTGTAAACAAAAAACAAAGTCAGTGCTTGCTTAATCCCGGCTCACGCTTGAGAAACTCATCATACAGCAGCGTCTGCCGGCTCTGCATCGGCATTTGCCATCCTTCAATGAAAACGTGCGAAACCTGGGTCTTGGTTTCGAATATATCTCCGTCGCAGACAAACAGGTTGGCCATCTTGCCCACCTCAATGGATCCCATTTTGTCGCTTACGCCCATTATTTCCGCCGGAACGATCGTGATGGCCTTTAAGGCCTCTTCCTTGTTCATTCCATAGGCCACCGCAAATCCGGCGTGGTAGGGCAGGTTGCGGTAATTGCCATTACCATCCTCGCTTGACCGAATGGCCACCTTCACTCCCGCCTTTCGCATCAGCCCGGGATTGGCATACTGGGCGTCATACCTGTCGTAATCACGGTTGGGAATGGCGATGACCGGGCCGGCCATGACCGGGATATTGGCCTTGGCTATATTTTCCGCTTCACGCCAGCCTTCGGACACGCCCATGAGTACCACCTTCTTCACTTTTTTCTCCTTCACCCACTTCAAAGCTGCCTGAATATCCTTCTGCAGGTTCACTTCAATCAGCAAGGTTCGCTCTCCGCGCACAACCGGAACCATTGCCTGCATCTCCGGATAATAGCTTACGCCTTTTCCGTTTGTTGCCGAATCCAACTTATGGTATTGTATAGCCTTTTCCCACACATCATTGAGTGTACTCAGCGCTTTTTCCTGGGCCTTCTTAAGTTCATCTTCCGAGCGACGGTCACCAAATCCCCTGCGGCCGGTATTGGGGAAATTGAGGACAACGCCCTCGAAGCCCGCATACATTTGATCTGGCGTATAGCCGTGCAGGTTCACCAGCGCAGCGGTGCCCGGCAGTAGACCACCTTCCGGCATCGTCAGTGTGGTCGTCACGCCCGAAATACGTGTTACGGGAATAGCTGTCGCGTTTGGATTCACGGCCGTAAGGGCTCGCATCTGGGGAATGATCTCACCACTTTCGCGCTCGTCAGTAGCCTGTGGAATCTGGCCGATCTCAAGCAGCCCGATCTTGGTACCGGTGTCAATCATGCCCGGGTAGATTTTCTTGCCGTTACAATTGATCACTTCAGCTCCGGCCGGAACCTGAATGTTGGCACCTACTGCGGTGATCTTCCCGTTGCTGATCACCACGGTTCCGTTGGCAATGGTGCCCTTAGTTATGGTTTCAATGGTCGCGTTGGTGAGTGCAAACGTGCCATACTTTCCCTTGGGTGATTGTGCTTCCGCTCCCATCACCACCAGGCAAATACATGCCACCGCTACGCCGTATATGGATTGAATCTTTTTCATGATCGTCTACTTTATTTATTCTCCTTGGTTTCTTCCTCGAACAGGAATTCCGTTCCCGACATGCAGAAATCATAGCCATGGCCTATTTCATACATAGTCGCGTCGACGGTTTGCTTGGGGTCAACCATAATCCGCATATCCGCCGGGTCTTTCTCACGGTCAAACCGGACTATTCCGTCAACCAGGGTATACTGCGGCACACCATAGATGGACAGGGGGTGGTTCCGGAAAATGGCGACGTCTCCGTCCTTACCCACTTCGATGGAACCGATGCGATTCTCCACGCCCAGTTGTTTGGCCGGATTGATGGTGATTAGCGCCAGTGCTTCGTCATCCGAGAGGCCGCCGTATTTCTGGGTCTTGCCAGCTTCATGATACAAGTGGCGGATCAGGTCGGGCGAATCGGAGTTGACGGAAGTCACCACGCCGTTGCGCGTCAGAATTGCTGCATTGTAGGCTGTAGAGTAGTACACCTCAAGCTTATACTGCCACCAGTCGGCGAATACGGAGGCCATTGCTCCTGCCGCCGCAATTTCCGGGGCCACTTTGAATCCTTCATTCGTGTGCTGGAACACCACGCGCGTCACACCAAAGTCTTTGCAGACGCGCAGCAACATTTGAATTTCATCTGCACGGTAGCTGTGGCAATGGAGTATGATTTTGCCCGCAAGCAGGTCGGCCAATGTCTCCAGCCGGAGGCTATAGGCTGGAGGGGCACCGCGAAAGCCCTTCACCAGTTTGTTCTTGTTGTACGCATCCCACTTTGCTGCATACTCGCGGGCTTCGCTGAACGCTTTACGGATGACAAACTCCACGCCCATGCGGCTTTGAGGCTGGGTGCCGTCGCGACGACCGTGTCCGGTCGGGTTCTCGCCGAGGGCAAACTTTATCGTGCGCGGAGCGCCTTCCATTTTGAGGTTGTTGGCTTCATAGGTACCCCAGCGGTGCTTGATGGTCTGTGATTGGCCTCCGATCGAGTTGGCCGAGCCGTGCAGCGCATGGGAAACGGTACAACCACCAGCCAGCGCGCGGTAAATGCTCATCTGGAACGGGTTCAGGGCGTCGCCAGTGAATACTTCAGGCGTGATCGCATTCGTACCCTCGTTAATCTGGTCAAGAGCGATGTGCGAGTGCGCATCAATGATTCCGGGCATCACGAACAGCCCCGTGGCGTCAATCACACGAACACCCTGGGGTGCGGCAATACCTTTGCCGACCTGGGCGATCTTACCGTCCTTGATCAACACGTCCGTCTCGGTGAGACTACCCTTGGTTACCGTCAGCACGGTACCATTCTTGATCAGCACATTGCCCTTTTCCTGGGCATAAGCCGCCGTAACCAAACCAGCGGCGGCGATAGCAATCAATATTTTCTTCATGATCATTTCTTTTTGAATCTTAGTTCTTGGGGTCCTTGGTTCCTTCAATCGGGGCTGTCCGGTTCTGACCGAAGCTGATGTTGCCTTTGAACGAATCGCCCTCGATGGTTACGTCGCCGGTAACCGTAACGGAATTGGCGCCAAACGTCATCGTGTATTTGAATGTCAATGCATTGCCGTCCAGCGTCACCTCGGTGAGATCAATCGGTGAGGGCAGTCGGCCGCCTGAAACTTTTCCCGAATAGCCACTACCCTCCTTCTTGAACGTCAACTTTCCTTCAGCCCGGCCTTGCTGGCTTTCGGTTACCGTTGACCAACTGCCTTCCAGATCCACTTTGGCATTCGGGTCGCCTTTCCTGGCTTCCTTCACTTCCATCTTGTACATCGTACCGTCAACAAACACATAGCGCACCTTCGCCTTTTCATTGAAGTACGATTTGTCGGTGATCACCAGGTTGGCGACTTTTCCGTTGTCCACGGTTCCCAGCCGGTCAGACAATCCAAGGAGTTGAGCCGGATTGGTCGTGAGCGCCGCCAGGGCAGCATCTTCGGTGAGTCCCGCGGCGATCATGCGGCGGAGGTTAGCGGGAATATCCTTGGTCTTTGCGCTGATCGATGCAAAGCCGAAGGTAACTCCGGCCTTTTGGAAAGCGCCGGCTTGCGCCGCATAGCTCTGGATGGCTTCCGCCTTCCGCTTCTCTAAGGCTTCCTTCTCTTTTTGAGCCGCGGTGGGTTCGGCAGCATCTTTCTTCTCCTCCTTCTTTTTATCATCCTTTTTCACTTCCTCCGGAAGATCCAGTGACAGGAAGGTCTTCACACCGGAACCCTTAATGGTGTTGATAATTGGCCAGGCGTCTTTCACGTCGGCAATCGTCGCCGAAAAGCCCAGGTCCTTCTTCAGGGTCAGCACATGGTTGACATCCAGCAGGCGTTCGGAGCGGAAGAGTACCGATTGCTTCTGGTCGATGATTGGATAGAAGGCCTCCAGGTTGCGATCCGATACGGGGCGTTCCAGTCCGGAGCGGTTGGAGGCGTACAGCCCTTCGTAGGCCTTAGCGTTAACTGCCTTCCGGTAAAGATCCCGCCAGGTAGCCATCACACCCAGCAACGTTGCGGGGTACATGTTGTTGGCCCCGGTAAGTTCAGCATACATACTGCTGCGCCCGATGAGCATCATTTCATCGGCGGATTTCCCACTGGAGAGCACAATGGCCGCCTGACCGGGCAACAGGTTGCCATAAGGCACCACCTGCACAGCAGTGAACCCGATATTGCGCAACTCCTCAAGCGACTTATCAGCAGGGTTCAACGCGAAACGGACATCAGTATACGGCGTAATACCGGCGCGTTCGGCGGGCGGATTGCCGGGGTCTTTTGGCCGCGGCAGATTCTCCTCTTTGGGTCGATTGACTCCGGCGCGGGTCATGCCATCAATAAAGCCGGCGTACACATACATTGAATCAGCTTTGATAACAATCGCGTCGGCAGGGATGGGTATACCTTTGCCGACCGCTTTGATCAGGCCGTCCTTGATCACGATGGTGCCCATATCAATCTTGCGGCCTGGCGCCTGAATGATATTGACATTGGTAATCGCGTAGCTTCGGGTGACCGGAGATAGCTCCTGCTCATCCTGGGCCAGGAGGACCAGGGGGAAGAGCATGAACAGGACAACGGAAATGTAGAGGCGCAGTCTCATGCGTTTAGGTTTAGATTTAAAGTCTGGAATGGGCGGCAAGCTATACATAAAGTTCAAACCCGCGTCAAGTCCTTTACAGGAGTGGCAACCAGAAGCAATCCTCGTTTTTTGTTAATTTTTCACCTGTAATCGCAAACCCATGGATTCAAAATTACCAGCCGACATCCGCGGCCGCTTCCCCTCCCTTCAGCGCCGCATCAACAACTTGCCCATGATTTTTATTGACGGCCCTGCGGGCACCCAGGTGCCGCAATCGGTCATTGACGCGATCATGAAGTATTATACCACCTCAAATGCCAATACCCACGGTGCTTTTCCGACCACGCAGGAGACTGACCAGGTAATAGCGTCCATGCGAAATTCCATGGCCGCCTTGCTGGGTGCGGAAGGACCCGATACGATTTCCATCGGCCAGAACATGACCACCCTCAACTTCGCCCTGGCACGCGCCATGTCGAGGGTGCTTCATGCCGGCGAAGAAGTGCTGATCACCCAACTGGATCATGAGGCCAACCGCGGGCCATGGCTGACGTTGCGGGATTTTGGAGTCAATGTGCGCGAGGTGCGGCTGTTGAAAGACGGCAAACTGGACTATGATGACTTCGAATCCAAGATCAACGAGAAAACAAGGTTGGTCTGTATGGGCATGTCGGCCAACTCCATAGGCACGGTTAATGATTTTCGCCGTGCGCGGGAACTGGCCTACCGACACAACGCCTGGCTGCTTCTTGACGCGGTGCATTATGCTCCCCATTTCACGATCGATGTGCAATCCATCGGCTGCGACTTCCTCCTCTGTTCCGCTTACAAATTCTACGGCCCTCATGTAGGGCTGCTATACAGTCGACCGGGATTGTTGGATTGCCTTCCCACCGATCGGTTACGCACGGCAGCGCAGACAGCGCCGTATTCCATAGAGACAGGCACACTCAATCACGCAGCCATTGCCGGCGTTGACGCAGCCGTTAAGTTTCTTGCCAGCCTGGGAACCGGTTCAACCCTGCGTGAACAATTGGTTGATGCGTTCACCCGGATTTCAGCGCACGAATATGCGCTGGCTCGTTATCTCTATGATGGCCTGAAGAAGATTGAGGGAGTCACCCCTGTGGGTCAGGATTTTTCTTCCACGAGTCGGACGCCAACGGTTTCATTCGTCATGAAAGGAAAGACTCCCGAACAGGTTTGCCAACGGCTCGCGAAGAAGAACATATGCGCGTGGGATGGCCATTTCTATGCCATTCGGGCCATTGAAGTGCTCGGCTTGCTGGAGTTGGGCGGAGTGACCCGGCTAGGGATTTCGTTGTACAACACCAAGGAAGAGATTGAGGTTGTACTTGCGGAAGTAGCCGCCATAGCCGGAAATCGGTAGCGGTTTTCCGTATAGGGGTACTGCGGGTTTTGGCTATATTTGACTATGCCCTCCCTGGTTTCCGGATACGATTACGATGTGTTCATCAGCTACCGGCAGAACGACAACCGGTCGGGGTGGGTAAGGCAGTTTGTGGAGGATTTGCGTGAGGAATTGAGCGCGACGCTGAAGGATCCGGTCAATATCTACTTCGATGAAAACCCTCACGATGGTTTGCAGGATACCCACTTGGTGGATGAAAGCCTGAAAGGGAAGTTGAAGTGTTTTGTTTTTATTCCGATTCTTTCTCGGACATACTGTGATCCAAAAGGTTTTGCGTGGAATCATGAGTTTGTTCCTTTTTGCAGGATGGCTCGCGGGGACGGCCGTGGTCTGGTGGTAAGGCTTAACAATGGCAACGCAGCCAGCAGGGCTCTCCCTGTCCTTGTACATGACATCGACGCACGGGACAGGCAGTTATTTGAAAACGAGTTGGGTACTGTATTGCGGCCAGTGGATTTTGTGTTTCGGTCCTCCGGGGTGAACAGACCACTTATGCGAGAGGATGTGCGTGGAGAAAATCAGAGCAAGACAATTTATCGTGACCAAATCAACAAAGTTGCCAATGCTATTGAAGAAATCCTTACGTCAACTGTTGAAGTAAATCCCAAAAATGATGGAGCGCCGATCACATTCTCAGGCACTCCGGCGCCGCCAAACAGAGCCGGCTGGCTCCTCAACGAACTAAAACAAAGGAATGTCATTAGCGCGGGTATTACGTACGTTGTTCTGTCTCTTTTACTCCTGCAAGTAATAGCTGTTCTTACGCCATATCTCAAAATCGAAGAAAGGATCATCCTTCTGGTTAGCCGGGTACTGGCCTTCGGATTTCCCATTTCATTGATTCTCGCTTGGATGTATGAAGTCAGTCCGAAGGGCTTCATCCGAACGACATCACCACAGGCACAATCTAATCCATATCCACCCGCTCGCAAGAAACCATTGACAAGCACTCCCATGGTGCTCGTACTTGTTATATCCCTTGGGCTGCTGGGATTGTATGTGAAGATTATTCTTGAAAAAAACGACATCGCCACTTCACTTAGTCCTGTATCGGTTGCCGTCCTCCCATTTGAGAACAGAAGTGGTGAATCCAAGGATCAACACATGGCCGATGCCCTTACTGAGGACATAATCAGCAAACTCTCACAACTCCCACAGCTTAGGGTAACAAATCGTAAGAGCACACAGAAATACCACGGGGAGCTTCTCTCGTCCTTCGAGGTAGTTGCGGCAGAGTTGAAGGTGGAGAAAATTCTCTATGGTCATATTAGCAGATCAGGTGATCAAGTCATAATCAAGGCAGAGTTGATCAACGCCACAAATAACCGCTTCATCTGGGCAAACACGTTTAAACGGACTTTGCGAAACTATATGTCTGTCGATGCAGACATAGCGGTGGCCGTGGCCACCCAACTGAATATTGAGTTGGACGAACAAACACAGGAACAGCTCACGCACCAACTCACAAACAACGATTCCGCCTATTACCATTACAGTCTAGGCAGAAAACTGTATTATAAGTACAAACCTCAGGCCAATGATTCGGCAATAGCAGAATTCAAGATGGCCATTGAGGCAGATCCTGGATATGCACTGGCGTGGGCAGGACTGGGTGACGCATTCAGTCAGGTATATATATTTCGCAACGAATATTCCTGGCTCGATTCAGCTCTGATTGCCGGACAACGGGCCGAGCGTCTGGACCCCAATCTTTCGGAGGGGTATAAGGCAATGGCCAATGCCTACAGTTACAAGAAACTTTACGACAAAGCGTTCCCTTTACTGAAGAAGGCCGTTGAATTAAGCCCAAGCAATGCGCAAGCCGTTGGAAATTTGGGGACCGCCTACTTCCTCAGGGCTGAGTTGGTGGAAGCGCTTTTGCTTGAGAAGCGCTCTGCAGGCATCACACCAACCAATTGGATTGCCTATCAACTAATTGGTTGGATTTACGGGCTTTTGGGGGACAGAGAACTTGCGGTTGAATCCTTAACTAAGTCCCTTGAACTGAATCCGTACGGTCAGACTTATGAGTTGTTAGCTTACAATTATGTTGCTATGGGAAGAAAGGGTGATGCTCTGAAACTCATCCCAAAATTGCTTGAGCTTGGGAAAGACGACTACAAAGTGTTGGAGCGCGCCGGGTTAATCGCTCATTTTGCCGGCGAATCGACAACCGCTGGAAACTATTTTCGCCAATCAATTCTCAACAACAAGAACTACCAAACCGATGTAAACACAACTTCTCCCATTGGCCTTGGGCAAATTCTCTTGGAAAGTGGAAAGCGAGTTGAAGCCGACGTGCTCCTGACCCATGCATTGGAGACCAATCTTAAGGAGATGGATCGCGGTTCCCAGGACGACGAAACCCCTTTCAGGATTGCCGCCATTCATGCCATTCTAGGCCATAAAAAGGAAATGCTGGATTGGCTGCGAAAGGCAATTGACGCTAAATGGATTGACTGCACGCAAGTACAATACGGCCCCTGGTTCGCCTCTTACAGAACAGATCGGGACCTAGAAATCCTGCTCAAGCCTGTTCAAGAAAGACTAACAGAAATGAAGAACCGCTCCAAATGAAGGGGCCTATTGAATT